>NZ_JADBTR010000138.1:0-37926 GCF_020246065.1 Microcystis sp. M144S2 | reverse complement strand
TTATGATCATGATCAACTATTTGGCGGTTTAGGTAATGATACCCTGAGAGGATTTCGCGGTAATGATACTTTGTTTGGAGAGCAGGGAAATGACCGTTTAGAAGGTGGTTCTGGGAATGATACTTTCTACGGTGGGACAGGAGATGATACTGCCGTCTATACTGGCAATCGCTCTCAGTATTCATGGACTAGCAATCAAGGAGTCTTTACGATAACAGATTCAGTAGCTAATCGGGATGGCATAGACACTTTATACGGCATTCAAAAACTACAATTTTCCGATCAAATTGTAACAATTGCTCCTGTCGAGGAAGATTCTCCCACTATCACCCTTACCTTATCTCCCGCAAGTGTGACAGAAGACGGGACAACAAATCTGGTTTATACCTTCACTCGTAGCGGAGTAACAACCAATCCTTTAACGGTTAATTACACCCTCGGAGGGACAGCGACTCTCAATACCGATTACACTCGTACCGGGACTACCAATACTGTCACCTTTGCTGCTGGTTCATCCACTGCGACGGTAACAGTTAACCCCACTGCTGATGCTACAGTTGAAAGTAATGAAACTGTTATTTTAACCCTCGCTTCAGGGACAGGTTATACGATAGGTACGACTACTCCAGTTACGGGGACAATTAATAATGACGATACCACTGTCACCTCGCAACTCTCCATCAATGACATCACCGTAGTGGAAGGTAAAGATAATAATGCCATCCTCACCGTCACAGTTGATAACCCCAATTCACAACCAATTACCTTCAACTATACCACTGCACCCATTAACGCTACCGCTAATGTAGATTACACTAGCAAAACTGGAACTATCACCATTGCACCTAATACTGCCACCGCTACTATTAGCATTCCCATCCTCAATGATAACCTCAATGAAGCCGATGAAGCTTTTACAGTAACCCTGTCAAATCCCGTTAATGCTACCATCAATCCCGAAGGAGGAATAGGAGAAGTTATCATTACTGATACTTGGCAAAGCACTCTCACTCGCACCCTACCCAACAATGTGGAAAACCTCAGACTAATTGGCACTAATAATATTAATGGTACGGGTAACGCTGGTAACAATAATATCACCGGAAATAGTGGCATTAATCAAATCAATGGACGTGCGGGAATTGATAATTTAACCGGTGGTTTAGGTGCAGATACTTTCATCTTCCAATTTGGTCAATCTACCATATCAACAAGCGATCGTATCACAGATTTTGCCATCAATAGTGATAAAATTGACTTATTAAATCAAGCTGGAAACGCTATCAGTGCGCCTAGCAATTTCAGTCGTGCTGCTAATAGCACTGTCACCACTTTACAGAATTTAATCAATCAAGTATTTACTGATGCTAATGGAGCGATTACAGGTAATCAAGGATTAGGGGTTAATAGTGCCGCCTTAGTGCAGGTAACAACCGGTGCAATAGCCGGAACCTACCTCGTTATTAATGATAGCGCGGCTGGCTTCCAATCCAGCAATGATTTATTAATAAATATCACCGGATTTACTGGCACTTTACCAGCTTTAGGGAGCATTAATGTTAGTAGCTTTTTTATCTAAGTGTCTAAGCTTTCCTTCTGTGATTCGGTTAGCGTAATGATTAAAAATGAACTCAACAACCGCCAATTATGATGAACCCTGGAAAGAAGCATTAAGCGAGTATTTTGAAGCGTTTTTATGCTTCTTTTTTCCTGAAGTTCACCAATTAATTGATTGGACAAAAATTCCCGAATCCCTAGAAAAAGAACTCAAACGGATTACCGCTTCAGCAAAGACAAAAAAACGTTTTGCTGACAAACTTTATAAGGCTTGGCTACTTGAGGGACAAGAAGTTTGGATTTTGATTGATATTGAAATTCAAAGTCAATACGAAGAAAATTTCCCTCAGAGGATGTATATTTATAACTATCGTGCCTTTGATTTGTATCAGAAACCAGTTATCAGTCTGGCAATTTTAGGAGATGAACGAGCAAATTGGCGACCAGATTCCTATAATTATACTATCGCTGGTTGTGAAGTCAGCCTGAGATTCCCAACGGTTAAATTACTGGACTATGAGGAAAGATGGACAGAACTAGAAGCAAGTAGCAATCCTTTTGCTATAATAGTCATGGCACACCTGAAAACGAAAGCGACTACTGGGAAGCTGCCATAACGAGAACAGTGGAAGTGGAGGTTAATCAGGGGATTATATGAAAAGGAGTTCGAGAGAGAACAGATAATTAAACTGTTTGAAATCATCGACAATATGATGACTTTATCCCCTGAATTACAGTCAAGTTTAGAGAGTAAAATCAAACAATTTGAGGAGGAAAGAACCATGCCTTTAATGAGTAATATGGAGTTACGAGGAATGGAACGCGGTAAAGAAATTGGTAAGGAAATTGGTAAGGAAATTGGCAAGGAAATTGGCAAGGAAATTGGAGCGTTAGAAAAAAGCCGCGATGCCATAAAAACAGTTTTAACTGTGCGGTTTGGACAGATTTCTTCAGAAATTGAAGAGATAATCGGCAAAATCACTAACCCTACTATCTTAGAAGAGCTACTAAAATTAGCAGCTACCGCTAATTCTCTCGCAGAATTTAGGCAGTCTTTGGCAAGAATCCAATAATCTTATCCTAATAAGTACCTAAGCAAAATTAATTACACATATCTAACCCCCTCCTTGCCTCTTGCCGTTCGACAAAAGCTCACGCGGCGGTTCGACAGGCGGTTCGGCTGAGCGTTCGACAAAAGCTCACGCGGCGGTTCGACAGGCTCACCGTCCGCTCGACTGAGCTCGCCGAACGTCCGAAGTCTCACCGTCGAAGCCTCACCGTCCGCTCGACTGAGCTCGCCGAACGTCCGAGGTCCGAACGGAGTCAGGAGTCAGGAGTCGGGAGTTTCAGGCTTTGTTGCCCTCTCTTTTTTGTACCAACTCATGTACTACAATAAGGATAATGCAAGGTTTTTGATGGTCTCAATCCGATTTTCGCAGCATGAACATCGGATTTTAACAGGTCAAAAGCCTTATTTTAAAAGGGTTTTACCATTATTCAGCAAACCCTAAGTAAATAAAATTTCACAACTCGATCGCTACAAATATCCGGCCAACAACTACAATAACCCTAGCATCTGTGTGAAAAAAGGCCTATCTATGCAACTTTCGCCCCAAGAAAAAGATAAATTACTCATTTTCACGGCGGCGCTGCTCGCCGAAAGACGCAAAAACCGTGGTATCAAGTTAAATTATCCCGAAGCGATCGCCTATATTAGCGCCGCCATCCTCGAAGGTGCTAGAGAAGGTCGTAGCGTCGCTGAATTGATGAGTTACGGCACCACTTTATTAACTCGCGAGGAGGTAATGGAAGGCATCCCGGAAATGATTACGGAAGTGCAGATCGAGGCGACTTTTCCCGATGGCACTAAATTAGTTACCGTTCACAATCCCATTCACTAACAGGAGATTTTTAGCAGTTATGATTCCGGGAGAAATTATCACACCATCCGGGGCGATCGAGATTAATGTCGGTCGCGACACCCTGCGTATTTCTGTAGCTAATACAGGCGATCGACCCATTCAAGTGGGTTCCCACTATCATTTTTATGAAGTTAATCAGGCCCTGGAGTTCCAGCGCGAATTAACCAAAGGAACCCATCTGAATATTCCCGCAGGGACATCAGTTCGATTTGAACCGGGAGACACGAAAGAGGTGGAGTTAGTTGCCATCGCGGGAACTGAAGAAATTTATGGCTTTAATGGTTTAATTAATGGTTCCCTCAAGGGCAAGAAAAAGAAAAAGTAGGGCTTTGACGGAAAAATTATCACAGTTCGATCGCCCAATTGTGGTAACATCGAGGCAACGATAACTAATTCTTTCCAAGACTATGACGACGGTAAAAATTGGCATCATTGGCGGCAGTGGTTTGTATAAAATGGATGCCCTCAAGGATGTGCGGGAAGTATCCCTCGATACTCCTTTTGGTTCTCCTTCCGATGCTTTAATTCTCGGTACTTTAGAGGGAACAGAAGTCGCCTTTTTAGCGCGTCATGGCAGAAGTCACCATTTTTTACCGACCGAATTACCCTTTCGAGCTAATATTCACGCTCTCAAACAATTAGGGGTTGAATATATTATTTCCGCTTCGGCCGTTGGTTCCCTAAAAGCGGAAGTTAAACCCCTAGATTTAGTCATTCCCGATCAATTTATTGACAGAACTAAAGAGAGAATAGCGACTTTTTTTGGGGAAGGAATTGTTGCCCATGTTGCCTTTGGCGATCCCATTTGTCCCCAATTAGCCAACATTTTAGGGGATGCCGTCGCTAGTTTAAACCTACCGGAAGTTACCTTACATCGGGGCGGTACATATCTCTGCATGGAGGGGCCAGCTTTTTCTACTAAAGCGGAATCAAATCTCTATAGAAGTTGGGGGGCAACCGTGATCGGTATGACCAATTTAACCGAGGCTAAATTAGCCCGAGAAGCGGAAATTGCCTACGCTACCTTAGCCCTAGTTACCGATTACGATTGTTGGCATCCCGATCACGATCATGTCACGGTAGAAATGGTGATCGAAAATCTACACCATAACGCTATTAATGCTCAAAAAGTTATTCAAGAAACGGTGCGTCGTCTGGCAGCTAATCCTCCCGTTTCCGTCGCTCATTCTGCCCTTAAATACGCTATTCTTACCCGTCTAGATTCTGTTCCCGTCGCCACTAAAGAGAAATTAGCTCTCCTGTTGAAAAAATATCTTGAATAAGTAGAGAAATAGCCGAGAAAAGTCGCCGATGAATCTAGGAATGGGTCATTTTTCTCGCTGTTATCCAGACGATCAATTTGACCCTTAACGAAGGCAGGGGGCAGGGGGCAGGAGGCAGTATTCAGGAGTCAGGCTTCGGCCGTGAGCTCAGCCGAACGGAGATAGGAGATTATTTTATTTATTCTCCCCACACCCCACACCCTACACCCCACACCCTGCCTCCACCAACAAACTTTTTGCCGCAAACCCTAACTAGCTAGATATTCTCTGATGTTGGCCTTGCGTTTTCTTAATTTAGCGATCGCTTCTCGTTCGATCTGACGGACGCGTTCACGACTGATATTGAGTCGAACGCCAATTTTTGCTAGGGTGAGGGGCTGCCCATTATCTAAACCAAAACGCAGACAAATCACTTCTTTTTGTTGAGGGGTGAGATCTGCCATCAGTTTTTCCAAATCCACCTGTAGGGAAGAATAGGCAGTGTAATCTTCCGGGGAAAGTCCCGTATCTTCCAAGAGTTCCCCTAATTCCGTGTCTTGATTGTCCCCCACCTTTAAGTCAAGGGAAAGGGGTTGACGAGACTTTTCCAAGTAGTCTCGCACCTGTTTGGGAGTTAGGTCTAATTCCTCGGCTAATTCGGCAATGGTGGCGGCGCGACCTTTCTCTTGAGCTAGTTGACGCTGGGCTTTTTTGATTTTATTCAGTTTTTCGGTGATGTGGATGGGCAGACGGATGGTGCGACTTTTTTCTGCGATCGCCCGGGTGATAGCTTGGCGAATCCACCAATAGGCATAGGTAGAAAAGCGATAGCCTTTGGTGGGGTCGAATTTTTCCACCCCTCTTTGCATCCCAATGGTTCCCTCTTGGATGAGGTCTAATAGATCTAGATTGCGTTTTAGGTATTTTTTAGCGACGGAAACCACTAGACGCAGGTTCGCTTCTACCATCTTGCGTTTGGCGAAATCCCCCGCCCCCAATTCTCGACGCAGTTGTTCTTCACTAATTTCCGCTGCTTCTGACCACAGGCGATCGCTGGGGTCGCTGCCGAGTTTCACCCTCAGGGATTCTTTGATTTTTTCCAGAAAAATTAATCTTTGTACCTGTTTCGCGTAGAGAATTTCTTCTTCATGGCTGAGAAGGGGAACGCGGCCAATTTCTCTGAGATAGGCGCGAACTGGATCGGTAAGGTTTTTCGAGGTTTTCATGAGTGCGCGTCGGTTGAGGGTTGATATTCAGGGATTGATGGCGTTTTTCAGATCGCTTCCCCAGGGGCAGTCAAGGAGATGCTATCAGGGTTTATTCTAGTTTTGTAAAGAGATTGGTAAGTGATTACTCAAGGATAGAGAGAAATCTAATTGACGATTTAATTGCCTCTATAGTCCTTTTTTTGGCTAGATATAGAGTTTATGGGCATAAATGGCAAGTAGTGAGAACCTTAGTTATTTAACTAATGTTACAACAACTATTAAATATTGTAAAGTTTATGAGAGAAAAAAAATCATCCCTCTCAGAGAAGAACCAATGAAGATGAGTTTTGAGTATCTCTACTCATAGATTACCCAAAGGTTTCCGCTCGGAATGCAATCTAGATGACAAAATGAGCAATTTTCTCATTTAGCGATCGCTATGCGATCGGTGAGGGGAGTGGGGGGTGGGGAGTGGGAAGTATAAATAAAAATAATCTTCTGCCGACCGCCGACCGCCTCCCGTCCATTGCCCTTGCCTAGCGGTTCAGGGGGGATTGTGTAAAAATAAGAGAAGATCGGTTTTTTTTCACTAAACCTATGGCCACTTCTTCCATTGCCGTTAGAGAATTACCTCTCTTTCCCCTACCCGAAGTTGTTTTATTTCCGGGTCGTCCCCTGCCCCTACACATCTTCGAGTTTCGCTATCGGATTATGATGAATACGATATTGGAAGAAGATCGCCGTTTTGGGGTCTTAATGGTAGATCCTGCCACCGGAGAAATCGCTAAAGTCGGCAGTTGTGCGGAAGTTGTCCGTTGTCAACGTCTCCCGGATGATCGGTTAAAAATTCTCACCATCGGTCAACAGCGTTTCCGTGTCCTAGAATACGTCCGGGAAAAACCCTATCGTGTCGGTTTAGTGGAGTGGATTGAAGATGTCCCCACCACCCAAGATTTGCGACCTCTGGCCACAGAAGTGGATCGACTGCTGCGGGATGTGGTTCATCTCTCAGCCAAATTAACCGCTCAAAAAATCGAACTACCCGACGATTTGCCCAGTCTTCCCCTGGAATTATCCTACTGGGTGGCGGGTAATCTCTACGGTGTGGCCGGGGAACAACAAGCTTTATTGGAAATGCTCGATACAGTCAGTCGTCTGCAACGAGAATCGGAAATTCTCACCTCGACTCGCAATCATCTGGCCGCTCGCACGGCTCTTAAAGATGCTTTAAATTAATGATCTTGAGGTTTTTCAGCTGCGGGAGAGGGAAATGGGGAAGTTATTTCAGTGAACAGTAATCGGTGAACTGATAACTCATATCTGATAACTGTTAATCTGGGGATTACCCAATGTTTACCTTGATACAGTAGAGTGGGGTTAAAATTGTTAGCCCCTCACCTAGGAGAACTTTGATCATGTTGCTGACCTATAATCCCAGCGTCTCACCCTTCCGAGAAGACTATAGCGAGAGTCGTAGGCTCCATTTTTATGATCGCGGGGAAAATATTCCTCTGGTGGTTGATGGAGTCTGGCAAGTTTATCGGGGTATGGCGCAACTAAGTCAAGTATCTGAGAGTGGAGAGGAAATTTTACTAGGCTGGGCCCATTCATCCCACTTTTTCGGCTTAAATTTGACCCATCTAGAATCCTATCACGCCAGAGCCTTGTCGGAACTGTACCTAAAATGGTACACGATCGCCGAAGTGGAAAATTCGGTGGAATTAACCAAGATGATGTTAAATCAAATGATCCGTCGTCAACAACAAACGGAATCCTTACTTGCGATCGCAGGACTCAAACGAGTGGAGGAACGTCTTCAGCAGTTACTACAGTTATTAAAGCGGGAAATGGGAGAACCAATCGCCCAAGGCAGTCGTTTAAAGATCCGTTTAACCCATCAAAATCTCGCCAATGCTATCGCTACCACGAGAGTAACGGTGACGCGTTTGTTAGGCCAATTTCAGCGTCAGGGATGGGTGAGTATCGATGGTGATCGCCATTTAATTATTCACCATTAATCCCTCTTCTGTCACTCTAGGGAACGGGAAAACAGAAATGACAGGGAAAAACGGATTCTAACAGAGAATTTATTAATCGATTAAGTTGATTATATAGTAAAGAAAAGTAGTGAATTAGTCCAGGGGTAAAGAAAACGCATAGCCAAGCTTTTCAGCGATTCAAGCAACCGAAAGGCTCGATAAATAACAGGGTAAGCGCATCTTCACAATCCTTGACAAAATGGACTTGATGTGAGTTACTTACCCAGAGAGCGATTCAGGCATATTTGATGAGAATTGGCCATCTCAATTGTTAAGCAAAAATCGACCCATTTGGTCGATTTCGTAACTATTATGATTGACTGGTATCACTTGAAATGCCCATGCGGATCACAAAATTGGCCAATTGTCAATAGCGTTTGAGATGCTCTCACCCTGCGGCAGACTGAGGCTAACCATTGAGCCAGTTAAAAGGGTTTTAGAGAGATTCATAACAATCGATAACTATAAAAATCTAGATCGAGGGTAAATATTTTTCCTTAGTTTTATCTTAGCATAGCAAGGAAAGTGGGCAAAAAACTAAACCCCATCAACCGACAGAATCAGTATCCAAAAATTCTAATACAGTGATGATTTTAATCTTTCTAAATCGGTTCAAGACTAGCAAATCTTCATCCCCTGTAATAAGAGATTCAGCATGACCACTAATCGCTAACTCTAGATATTTATTATCCTTGAAATTTCGACATTCATCGATAGATTCTGACGGTTGCACTAATAAAGATGCTTCTACTAATGTTTCTAATAGCTCTTGGCGAATTAATACCATTTCTCTAAATAAAAACTACACATCGAATTTAAGTCACCCTTTTTAAGGGGGATTTAGGGGGATTAAACTTCTGTAGTCAGACTTTGGAGAATTGGTATAAATAGCGGTCAAATTTAGAACTAGATAAAACGTTACTAATACCATTTCTCTAAATAAAAACTACACATCGAATTTAAGTCACCCTTTTTAAGGGGGATTTAGGGGGATTAAACTTCTGTAGTCAGACTTTGAAGAATTGCTATAACGCCAAACGAGGTGGACTGTTTTTAAATAAAAAAGCACTAACAATTACATTAGCATCAAAAACAAATCGGGCTTTATTCATCTTGTTCTAAGATAGACGCTAAAATGTCTGGATTTAATCCGTTAGCTTCTGCTTCATCACTAGATCGATCCATAATTGTTGATAATCTGGCTCCTGCTTTTTGACGATATTTTTCCAATTATAATTGAATATTTTTAGTTAATTTATTTTCTATATTCCCTCGGCCATTGGGGTTGATTTTAGCGTAATATCTAGCAATTTATAAAGGAACTTGAATAGTGATTTCTGTCTGGCTATTCATGGTAATTGATTGTTTTTTTACTTTTGACAGAATTATGTTGTAGCACAAAATCACAATACTCATTGAATTTGACGATATTGATGTAAAAGTTGCCATTAAATCACAAAAATCAATGAATAGAAACATGGACAAAAAATAAACCCCCTCAACTGACTGAATGAAGGGGCATTTATAGTATTTTCGGTGGGCAATTTAGCCGACTTTTATGGTTTGAGTTTGCGTTTGAGGGTTGAAGCCGCGCCGAGAGTACCAAGGGCAAGGAGACCGAGAGTTGAGGTGGGTTCGGGAACTGTAGTTGAGATAATAAAGCTTCCACCATCCCCAGCAAGTGTTAGGCTAGGATTTCCCCTTAGCTTGATGTTCAAGGCGGAAAAATTCCCCAATAACTCCACAGAACCGTAAGCGGAACGAGTACCAGTAGTCGGAGGGGTAGTGAAGGGAGGAAGACCAATGCCAGTATACGGATTCGCATCGGCGATGATTTTGTTCGTGGCATCGACTGTTAAGCCATCGCCGCCACCACCGTTACCGCTAAGTAAATTGAGTGCGATCGAACCATTGCTCGGACCAGAAAAATCATAGATCATCCCGTCAAGATTGGCAACGTGAAAGGTGGGATTGGTCACGGGCGAGCTAAACTGAATCTTTAAAGTCGCAGTCTGGCCAGTCTGATTAAACATTGTATAACCTACCCGATCACCTAAACTTTGGGATGGAGTATAGATGCTGCTGTAGCTGTATTGAGGGGTAGTATTATCGATTGTTGTTCCTTCCCAACTTGTTGGGTTAATACCTGCAATCGTAAAGTTAGGTCCGCCACCAGCGAGTATAGAACCTGTAACGTTCACTCCCCCTAGGGTTCCCGCGAATGTTCCTGTGCCTGGTCCCCCAGAGGTAAAGGTATTCAAGTCAAGGAAAACTACTGCTGCTTTCGCTTGGGGGGTCGCAATGAAGATACTGCTTGTGAGCGCAGTGATGGATAACAGTGAAACAAATTTCATTTTTTAGTGGTTTTAAGATAAACGCCGACCACTATACACACTTCTCCCCCCCCGTTGTATCAAAAACTACAATTTAATAAATCTTTACATTTCTCTCCCTGAATTGGATAGGATGCATTGCTCGATACCTGTTTGGTGTTACGATCAGCTACGGTGTCGGGATTATAGCTCGTCTAGTGATCTGGGTGAAACCGTCTATTCGTGATAGCATAGAGTTAGACTTCGACCATTTGGGAGAGGCAAACTATGATAGATTATAATTTAGACGCGGCGCATAGCATTCTCTATATGCGACCTACATCTGCACTGGCGGCGGAAGATTTTGTCAAGATTGCGGAGGCAGTGGATCCCCACATTGAAGCCACTGGTGGCCTTGCTGGCGTAATCATCGAAGTACCTAAGTTCACCGGTTGGGAAAGTTTTGGGTCCTTGGTCGCTCATTTCCGGCTGATACGCGACCATCACAAGTACGTCAGTAAGGTTGCCGTGGTGACTGATTCCACGTTGGTTAAACTGATCGAAAGTCTGGCTTCCCACTTTGTCTCGGCTGAAGTCAGGCAGTTCCCTTGGGGGGAAACTGAGGTAGCGAACCAATGGGTCTTGGGCGGCTCCTGATTCCCTTGCAGTACAATGGACATCTCCAGCAATTAACCTCAATCTAGCCTGAATTTTGGAGATGTCTAATACCAAATCCGTTTTTAATACTATGATTGACTGCCAAGTTATGAATTGTTTTTCGCTGCTCCCTGCCCTCCTATGCCTTTTAACAGGATTTAGGCATAATCGGTGGAGTTGTTAGGTTTCGTTCCGAGGGACTAACCTACGAAACTCACCCCATCACCAGCCAATTGACTTTTTCAGCAAACCCTAATCAAAAAATCTCCCCGTAAAAGGGAGATTTTGGGCAATATCTAGAGTTATTACCCGAAAAACTACACCAATTTCAGATCGGGATAATTAGCGAGAATGTCATCTTGACTGAGAACATCACCCTCGCTTTGGGGAGTCCAAATCACTTCTACTGCTAAAAGTCGATCGCCTCCCATACTACCAATTTGTTGCAGGGCCTGTTTCAAGTCTTGGGAATCATTAATTTTGGGTAGGGAAAATTTACCGACAATGCCAGCCAAAATAGTCACCAAAATATAGCCTTCCGGTGCGGTTTTAGCTAATTCCCCAGCCGATTCGGGTAAAATATTTTCTGTAGAACCTTGACGCAATTGATTATTGTAATTAGTTAAGGTTTCCGCCGTTAGTTTACCGCGTTCGTTGAGAGACCACTGATTAAACTTCGCTTCTGCACTGCTGAGGCTGGTTTGTTGGCAATCGACGTTACCATAAACCCAGTATTCTGGATGACGTAACAGGGCGAGGGCTGATTCTTGTAAGACTTCGACCCGTCCCTCGGAGGTGCTAGTATCGACTGTTAGGGCGATTTGATTTAATTCTTGTTGCAGATAACGGGCATTAGCCAACAAACCCACCTGTACTTTAGCCACGGAGACGGTTTCATAACCGGATTCTATCGTCATACCATTCTCGTCACTGCCTCCACCATTACGGAAAGCATTAACGAGGAAGTTGGCAATAGCAAAAAAGATTAACAGAGATATTAAGCCACCGCCACCACCACCCCAAAAGAAGGGTAAGAGGAAGGGAAAACCAATACCGCCACCGTAACCGGGGGAACTGTAACCACCACCTCTAGAAGGGCTAATACTGCGACTAGGGGCGCGAAAACTACCGCCACCCATTCTCCCCCCCGATGCCGCTAAAGCACTGGGAATAGAACCGAAAATCAGCGTTGTCACTAATCCTAGAACTAATAGCGGCTTGGCAAGCGATCGAACTTTAGTTAAAATTTTGTCAATCATAAGAACACCGAAGCAACCCTTTATTTACTAGGATAACCAGTTTCTCGCTCAGAGATAGACAAATCCCGAATAGGGATAACCGAATCAGTTATCAGTGATCAGATTTGAGTTTTCAGTTCACTGTTTACTGTTTACTGATCACTGACAAAACCCCCACCCCCAAATTTATGACTTGGAATTTCTCCTCTCCCACGGATTCGGACTTAGGCGATCGCGAAGTACCCTTAGAAAGTCATCATCTCTGGGGTAAACGGATTGCTTTACTGGTGACAGGAGGGATTGCGGCCATGAAAGCGCCGCTAATTGCCCGATCTTTGCGGAAATTCGGGGCCACAGTCGTGGCTTTTGTCTCGGAAGAAGCTTTAAGATACGTTACTAGGGAAGCTTTGGAATGGAGTACGGTTAATCCCGTAATTAGCCAATTAACGGCAAAAGCAGAACATTTAAGCGATCAATCTCCCTTTGATCTTTATTTAGTCGCCCCCGCTACCTATAACACGATTAATAAGTTTCGTTACGGAATCGCTGACGGAGTGATCACTTCATGCTTGGCCTCGGCCTTGGGACGACAGGAAAAGGGAAAAACTAAAATTCTGCTTGTCCCCACCATGCACGGCAGTTTACATAATGCTATTCTGAGCGAATCTTTGCAAACTCTCGATCGCTGGGGAGTTCAGATTATGCCACCCCGGGATGATTACGGTAAACACAATCTCCCCGGGGAAAAAGAGATTACCGTGGCAGCCTGTGGGATTCTCAGTAATTCTGTCCTGAAAAATAGGCCGATTTTAGTCACCGGTGGACCCACACCCGTGATTATCGATAATATTCGTCGTTTAACCAATCGTTTTACTGGACAGTTAGGGGTCGCTATTGCAGAAGAATTATACTTGCGCGGGGCCAAGGTGCAGTTAATCCACGGACGGGGCAGCTATACACCCCCCGCTTATTTACCCCACGAAATTATTGAAACTTATGACGAGTATCTAGGGAAGGTGATGGGAGAATTAGAGAGTAAAGATTATAAATTTGGGATTTTTTCGGCAGCAGTGGCAGATTATCGCTTAGAAAACCCTTTTTCTGGTAAGATTCCCAGTGGAGGGCAGTTAAATCTTAATTTTGTGCCGACGGAAAAGGTGATTGATAAGGTGAGAGAAAAATTTCCCGATTTAGAGATGGTGACTTTCAAGTATCAGGAGGGAGTCAGTCAGGAAGAGTTACTGGAAATCGCCCGTAAACGCCTAGAAAAGGGCTATCAGGCCGTCATTGCTAATAGGGGTGAGGAAAAGGGCGATCAAGGGGAACAGGTGGCTTATTTGGTCACAAAAGCGGCATTGAGGAAATTTATCGGCAAAAAAGCGATCGCTATTGGCATCGCCGAATATTTAGAAGAGCGAGCCAAAAATGTTACAATCAAAAAAATTTAATATTTTTTAATATTAATTTGCAAAAATTTAGGGTAACACAGTCATGGGTAACATCAACTTCGTCAAAGAGAATAAGATCGTGGTAGCGGCAGATGGGGCGAATTTACGAGAGAAAGCAATCCAGAATGGCGTTGATATCTACACTTTTGGCGGTAAATTGATGAATTGTGGCGGTTACGGCCAGTGTGGTACTTGTATAGTGGCAATTGTCGAGGGTCTGGAAAATCTCTCGGCTAAAACCGACTTTGAACAGCGCTGTCTAAAGAAAAAACCCGAAAATTATCGTTTAGCCTGTCAAACCATGGTTAATGGCCCTATTAGCGTCCAAACTAAACCAAAATAGCATTTATCGGTTTTTTAGCTGCGGCCTGGTCGGTGATCACTGATAATTGATCAGTGATCACTGATAAAAACTAACTAGGAACAATATTTAAGAAAGCATCGAAGTCTTTTAATGCTTCTTGGAATTGATTAGCAGCGAGACTAGCATCTTTTTCCTTGGCTGCCGCATCGATGCGTTCAAAGTGAACGAAAAGATTTTTCGCTAACTGCTTGGCTTTTTCTTGGTCTTTGGGCAGTAAATTACGGGATAATCCTACCATTTCCTGACGCAATTGCCCCAAAGGGCCGTGGATATAGGTGCGAGTATCTACCCAATTTTTGTCAGCGATGAGGTCTTGCAAAACGCTCATTTTTTCGCGAAATCCTTCTATGGGTTGGATGTAAACCTGTAACTGTTCGATTTTTTGGGGACTATAGACGGTGGGGATAGTTGCTTGGGGACCACTGCAGCTAACCAGCAGCGTAGTAACTAGGACTAAAACTAGGGAAATAATCGAGCGAAGACGTGGCATTGGTTTATATGTACTATTTAACAAACTATTGACGTTCTCTCCCTTAACCAGTCAAGGTATCGGGACGATTTTTACTTTATCAGAATTTTGGGTTTAAAACCTCGCCCCTTTTAGGGTATCCATTGGTCACATCTTTCATTAACAAAAAGAGAAGAAACTTAAAAAAGGGCTCTTCTCGACTTTGTGTGATAAGTTTAACTTATATAGTAGCGATCGGTCTTTGTGTCCTCTGTGTCTCTGTGGTTCGTTCCACTGAAAAGTTCCTGAACAGTAATGATTGTAAAGGAAATGGAATGACGGGACGCATTAGCAATAACTTGGGGATGATTGCGAAGAATTAGGGAAATATGGTCAGTATCGAGAATATATTGAGACACAAATCTTTATCCTCTACAGATAATATGAGGGATCTACTTCACTGTCATCATCTAAAGGGTGAGGGGTTATCTAGAGGTGTTGTCCATGATATCGTTTCAATTTGGCTAATTTGTTCGATAAAGGTTGTTTGTAGTTGGGAAATGGCTTCTTGTTTGGTGGGTGCTTGGACTCGAAAATGAGGCAATTCAGCGATAGATACAGCATATTGACCATTTTTAAGGGTTTCTATCAGTATTTTTACCTTTAGATTAGCTGATGGTTGGGAGGGCGGGATATTGAGATTGATGACCATAGCATTTTGTTGATTTATCGCTTTACTTCCTTATTTTATTGGGAGTCATGATAAGTATGAGGCATTTTTTGGTAAGTTAGGATTTAGAGAGTTGCGTTGCCGAAGGCAGACTGTGTGATCACTCGTTTTTAATTATGGGTAATATCAATTATGGCTAAAATGTTTCCCCCAGATGCGCCTTCTAATCCTGATTTACGGGGAGAATCAGACGTATATCATTTACTATCTCAACTTGACGATGATTTTTACATTTTTCAAGACAGATACTGGATTTTTAAGAATAAATATGGAGCTAGAACTGAAAGAGAAACGGATTTCTTGTTAGTTCATCCCCAGAAAGGTCTATTGATTATTGAAGTCAAGGGAGGAACTCGATTTTCTTACGACGGGGAACATGATAAGTGGAAATCGGGAGATAATATTTCTTATCAAAATCCCTACAAAAAACAATTAGCTAACTCAAAGAATTTGCCGTTATTCCTAAAAAGTAAACTACCTAGTTTGACAAATCATTGGATAACTTGTGGATATGCAATTTGTTTTCCTCATATTGATATTTTAGAGGGAAATTTAGCTCCCTTTATGGAAAGAGAAGTTACTTTGTTTAGAGATGATCTAAAAAATATAGGTGAGAAAATCAACGAAATATATAGTCATTATAGTAATAATAGTCATAAACATCTTGGTAAAAATATAGTAGAAGAAATTAAAACTTTAATTACCCGTAATTCAGAATTTAGAAAATCCCTCAGTGCAGAACTAGAAGATGAGAAACAAACTATAATTAAGCTGACTAAAGAGCAACAAGAAATTTTAGATGGTTTTTATAAAGTTAAAACTCCAATCCTTATTGATGGACCTGCGGGAACAGGAAAAACTCAACTCGCAATCTCACAAGCTATTTCAGATATTCAATCTGATAGATTGGTTTTATTCATTACTAATTCTCAGGATTCAAAAGATTATATCTATAAGGAAATTTCGCTTAATGTTGCAATTAATAATGATCTTTTAAAGATATTTACGCTTAAAGAACTTAGTTTATTACAAAAAGTTTTAGAAAATAAAGAAAATTTAGAAGAAGTCAGAATTATTATTGATGAGGCACAACAATTAGATGGTGATTTTTTAAGAAAAATAGCTGACTATGCTAGTCAAATGTTTAATCGATCAATTTTAATTTTTAAAGATGATTCTCAAAAAACTAATGAAAATGATATACAAGAGATATTTAAACCCTTTAATTATACCCTGCAAAAAGTAATCAGAAACACAATTAATATTTTTGATTCTTACGAAGAATATATTAGTCCAACCTATAAAGTAAAAAAGCCTGTCAGACAGTTTAAGGAAGTCATCACAGATTATTACATAACTGATGAAGACTTAATTAAAGCCATAAAAAGCAATATTTTGGCATTAATAAACGATGAAAAGGTTTTACCTAAACACATAACAATCCTCTTTTCTAAACAACCAAGTCAAAACTTTCTTGACTCGATAGCATCAAAAATTTCTACTTTCAAATTTAAGCGATTCTCTCTCGCTAGTCCTCAAACAATTACTTGGTCAACTATTTACGATTTTCAAGGCTTAGAAAATCATATAATTTTATTAGTGGAATTAGAACCAGAACCCATTTCTGAGACCATTCGCTTAAGAAGATTAAGATATATTGGTCGCTCAAGAGCTTGTAGTATTTTATACATCTTTTTAAGAAAAGATATGTCTTCAGATATAATTGATATTGCCGATATATTTTAAAATTTGTAAAAGTCATCAAGTCATCTAATCCTTCACTCTCACTATTCTAATCCTTCACTCTCACTATTATTCGATAGCTCAGTAAAATCAAAGTAATCACAAAAGTTGAAATTATCTTTATGGGAAAAAATTGATGATAAAACCCTTGAAATAGTATGAGAAATTGGTCGAGGTAAATAATTTTCTACATTTTTACGAAATAAATTTTCATCAAAAGTCTGGCCATTATCTTGATGAGATAAGATCCATAATGCGTACAATGCGTTGAGATTTAAGTCAATGGATTTTGTAGAAAGAAAGGTTTGAAATTGAGCAATTAGTTTTTCACGCGATCTTTCACGATTTTTAATCATCATGAGAATATATGGCGGATCTTTTTTTCGAGGTTTTACTAAATGATGAATTAATCTTGTTCTGGCATAATCCATGATATTTTGATTCTTAAAAATATCATCCATTGCTTTGTATGCGGAAGATATTATGTTATTAGGAAATCCCAAGATAATAAATTCAACAACAGTCCAAGTATTTTTTTTGATTGTTTTTGGATACTTACAAATGATTTCTGGGATTTTATTGATTAATTGTATAACCAAGTTTTCATCGTAATCATGATGATCTTTTAAAGAAAATAAATAATTAGTTATTCGATGACAATCTTTTTCTTGAAGGTTGGCTGTAAGATTAATAGTATTTATGTCAAAATCTTCATCTTCATCTTCATCTTTTTCTGTTTTCTGATTATCTTCCCAATGTTCCTCATTTATAAGTTCATTACCATAAGCTATTTGATGATCTTTTCTAAAAAAATCTTTGACATATTTAGGATTATGTATAATTTTCGTTTTTGCCGAGTTTAAGTTTAGTCCTATCCTATGTAGTTCTTCTTGCAAAATATTAACCGCTTTGATTACTTCATCTTTAGTATTAGTAATAATTTTAATATCATCAACGTATCGAGCATAATGAAAGCCATAAGCAATCATCAATTCATCTATTTTACTTAGTAAAATATTTGCCAAATAGCCATCAGTTATATTACCTACTAAAAGTCCTTGTTCTTTTTTTTCTAACTTTAATAATTTATCAACAACTGAGTAAAATTCAATTTCTGGCTGCAATATTTTCTGCAACAACGGTTTATATTTTTGAGGTAGAATACTCCCTGTTAAATCAAAAAGATTATTGATTAAGTAATTAGGTGATACACTATCATAAAATGATGTTATGTCGGCGTTTAATAAATAAGACTCTCTCTGCTCTTTTTTAAATTCTTTAATAAGATTTTCCCCCCATTGGATGAATTCTTTATATTGACAATCATAAGGTTTAAACAAATGGATAAATCCACTGAGTGATCGTTGAGTTCGGTTAGCATAGCTTGTTTTAATAAAAGAATTTTCAACTGCCAAGGAAAGGACATTAATCAAATGATATCTAATTGCATATTCTTTGAAAGGCAAATATACACATCTTCTAATAAAGAAATCTTCTTTGGGATAAGTATAAGCAAATGACTCATCTGGTATATAAGGTTGTTTTAAAGAGTAGATATTTTTAATATATTCAACTAAAAGGTTGATTTTATTTTGATTTTTACAATTGATACTTAGTTCAAAAAAATTACAAAATTGATCGTCATTAAGCCTACTATTCATTGCATAGTAAATCGACATTCTAATTAATTTTGTATCCGTTAAATAGTCTTCTATGTTAAAATTAAGCATAAATATCCTCTTGGCTCTAAATCTATATTAGAGCTATATTGCTATTTATTTTTCCCTTAGAGCCAAATTTTTTAAGATTCTTTCGATGTTTGCACTTTCTCATCTCAGCAAAAGAGAGAAAACAGCGATCGCAAACTGCGCCTTCAAATTCTTCAAACTCCCACAAAGCAGCAATCTTAAACTTTCTCTCACGATTTGGACATTTAGACAACAACTTTAAGTCATGCTTCTCACACCTCCCAACCTACTTAAACTGCCATTCAATCCGATGACAAAGCAACTCATCATTTCTGTTCAAATTGTCTCATAAAAGCTCGATCGATCCGATCTTTCCATAACCATAATAACGGTGATTGCCACGCGAAACCGCCCCAAGATGCGATCGCTTGTTGGTCTCCTGTCCCGATTAAACTCAGATAATTTTTCTGGGGAAAATAGGGTTTTAGAGGCTGATTTTGCAGAATTATTGCTAAATTATCGAATAGGGGTTTTCCTTGTCGGACGGCAAAAACTCCCGCTTTCGGACGGGGATAATCTGGAATCGTGGCAATATCTCCCACGGCAAAAATATGGGGATGGGAAAGAGATTGCAGATAATTATTCACTAAAATAAACCCTTTTTCATCTGTCAGTAATCCTGACGCTTTAATCCAACTAGGGGCCGAGGCAGTCGTTACCCAAATTGTATAATCCGTGGGTAAAACTAACCCCGATGAACAGATAATCTGATCTGCTTGCACTGCCGTCACATCCGTTGATAAATATAATCTAATCCCCCTTTGTTTAAAAATATTCTCCAAACGTTGACCGACCCAATTATTATGGGCCGGTAGTAGTTTTTTTCCTCGATGAATTAGAGATAAATTCAAATTACTGCTAGAGTTGAGAATTTTGGTCAAACGGGACTGCATATTTAAAGCTAATTCGACCCCGCCTGCGCCACCACCAACAATGACGATATTTAGAGTATTATTGGGGTTACTAACCGCTTTTTTCAGGATTTCTTGCCATCCTTCTCGAAAAATCGGCACTGGTTTGGCGGGAATGGCGTACTCTTTAGCACCGATAACATTATCCACTGCCGGAATGCTGCCAATATCGATCGAGAGATAATCAAAGGGAATCGGTGAAGAATTATGACAAATTACTTGACATTTTTCCGTATCTATGAAATTAGCCTTGTCTAAACAGAATTGCGCTTGAGAATACCTAGCTAGAGAAGGTAAATCGATATGAGTCTCGGCAAAATCATAAAAACCGGCGATGTGGCCGGGTAACATTCCCGAATAGGGGGTATGGGTGACATCGCTAATTAAAGTTAATTGAACGTTTTTTAGGGGTGATTGCCCCCAAAGACGAAGGGCGATCGCATGACTATGGCCACCACCGATAAAAACTAGACGCTTGACTAAATCCATAAAAAAAGGGGATTGCTGCCGGAAAAGTTAAATTCTAATGAATATATCTTCTGACACAGAAATTCTGTTGCAAGATCGAGGGTAGATAGACAAAAACTCAAGACATCGGGGCCAGGAACTTTTAACCAATGACAGTCAATTGGGATTTTGATCTTTTCGGACTCGATATTCTTAAGCAAATTCTATCTAGTATCTTCGCTTCCCAATAGAGAGAAGTCTATGCAAGAAGTTTATATCGTGGCCGCTGTCCGGACTCCAATTGGTCGTTTTGGTGGGGGATTAATGGGATTATCCCCGGCCGATTTAGGGGCAACAGTGATGAAATCTGCCCTAGAAATCGCTAATTTGCCCCCAGAAGCCCTAGATTTGTACATTTTCGGCAATGTTTTGGGATCGGGCCATGGTCAGTTAATCCCCCGACAAGCGGCGATTAAAGCGGGAATTCCCGTAAGCGTGGACGGATATCGGGTGGATATGGTTTGTTCTTCCGGAATGATTGCCGTTAGTAACGCTGCCACCTCAATTCGCGCCGGAGAAGCGGATCTCGTCCTCGCTGGTGGTATTGAATCCATGTCCCAAACTGGCTTTTTTCTCTCCCATCGGGCCCGGTGGGGTTATAAATTCCTTATGGGTGCGCCGGAACAATTAACCGACCTATTACTGCACGATGGCTTAACCGATGCTACCACGACTGAGGGCATGGGTTCCCAAGTTGATCGCCTCTGTCTAGATCGCGGGGTTTCTCGGCAAGCATTAGACGAAATTGCCGCCTTATCCCACCAAAGAGCGGCCACAGCCACAGAAAAAGGCTGGTTTAAGGGCGAAATCGTGCCAATTGAGCTTAAATCTAAGAAAGGTTCCACAATTATCGCTCAAGATGAGGGTATTCGTTCCGATAGTACCCCGGAAGGTTTAGGAAAACTGCGGCCGGCTTTTAATCCATCGGGAGTTTTAACCGCAGGGAATAGTAGTCAGATTTCCGATGGGGCCGCTGCTATCCTTTTAGCCAGTCAAAAAGCTGTGGATCAGTACGGTTTAAAACCAATTGCCAAAATCCTTGGCGGCGCTGTGGGTGCTGGAAAAACCGATCGCTTCCCAGAATTCCCCGTCCTCGCGGTGAAAAAATTACTGGCATCTCTCAATAAAACGATCGAAGATTTCGATTTAGTGGAAAATAACGAAGCTTTTGCCTTAAATAATCTGCTTTTTGAGATGGATCTGGGGTTAGCGAGGGAAAAACAAAACGTTCACGGTGGTGCGATCGCATTGGGTCATCCCATCGGCGCTTCCGGAGCGCGAATTCTGGTGACGTTAATTAACGCGTTGAAAGTACAGGATAAAACCCTCGGTATGGGGGCCATCTGTCATGGGACCGGTGGCGGAACAGCGATCGCAATTGAAAGAGTTTAGGAGGAAAAAGCTATGGTATCTCTGGGACTAGAGGAGAAAGTTATCGTCGTTACGGGCGGAAATCGAGGCATTGGGGCGGCTATTGTCTCTCTTTTGATAGATTTGGGGGCCAAGGTGGCTTACACGGATTTAGTCGCCGATAATCCCCAGGGTTTAGGCATTGTCGCCGACGTGACTAAGTTGGAATCTATGGAAGCGGCAGCTCAACAAATTGAAGCGGAATTGGGACCAGTGTACGGCATCGTCGCTAACGCGGGGATTACCAGAGATAACTTTTTCGCTAAATTAACGCCGCTAGATTGGGATTTAGTGATTAATGTCAACCTAAAAGGGGTTAATCACACGATTAAACCGTTTATTGAGGGAATGTACGAACGACAAGCGGGATCGATCGTTTGTATTAGTTCTATTTCCGGTGATCGCGGTAATGCCGGCCAAACTAATTACGCAGCCACAAAAGCGGCAGTTATTGGTTTAGTCAAATCCCTAGCGCGAGAAGCTGCCCGTTATAATATTCGCGCCAATGCGATCGCACCGGGGTTTATTAACACGGAAATGACTTTAGCGATTCCCGATAAGGTTCGCGATAAAATCACCGCCGAAATTCCCTGTCGTCGCTTCGGTGAACCCGCAGATATCGCCTGGGCAACTGCCTATTTACTCTCTCCTATTGCCAGCAGTTATGTCTCTGGAGAAGTCCTCAGAGTTAATGGGGCCCATCACACCTAATCAGTTATCAGTTATCAGTTATCAGTTATCAGTTATCTAATTCAAAGATGGAAAATGTGTTTGTTATTGTCCCTGCTAAGTTGCTTGATATGGGATCAAGACAAGGCAAATAACAACATCAAAAAACATAGTATATCTTTTGAAGAAGCAGTGACCGTATTTGGGGATTCATTGGCCGTAACGATTTTAGATCCCGATCATTCAGTGGGTGAGTTTCGTTTTCTGACGATAGGACAGTCAAAATCACAAAAGCTGTTAGTCATATCTCATACAGAAAGAGAAAATGAGATTCGCTTAATTAGCGCCCGTTTAGCTAGTAAACAGGAGAGAAAAAATTATGAATCAGGAGTCTGAAGAAACGGTTAATGACGAGATGCGAACTGAATATGACTTTTCTGGTGGTATTCGTGGCAAATATTATCAAGCTTATCGACAGGCTAGTAATGTGATAATTCTCGATCCCGATGTGGCGGAAATTTTTCAAGATTCAGCCTCAGTCAATGAAGCGTTAAGATTACTAGCAAAAATTGCCAAGTCTGGAAAAATATGACTTATCAGTTATCAGTTATCGGGTGTAGAGTGGGTTAGTAAACTAGCGAAATCAGCGTTAAAGGAAAAGGGCAAAAATAATGGATAAACCGACACAAGCTTGGAGTGAGATGGCCACCGATTACGTCAATCTTTGGACAGAAACTGGGGCAAAAATGTGGTCAAGTTGGTTTGATATGATGGGAGCGATACCGACTCCTATGGGCAATATTAAACCAGAATTACAACAGGCAACCCAGCGCTATTTTGATAATCGGGATTTATTGATCAAATTCCTAAAATTATCGGTGGAAGCTTGGGAAAGTATCTTCCCGAAAATGCAAACAGGAGAAGACTGGCAAACAATTTTAGATAATTATACCCAACAGATGCGCGGTCAACTGAATAGTTTTACTACTACCACTTCCCAAAGTAGTCAAGATGTCAGTCAACTATGGACAATTTACCTGCAACAATTACAAAGTCTCAATCATTTATGGTTCGATCCTTTCGTCCTGTCAAATGACACAATAACCAAAGCTTGGTTAGGTAATACTTCTTCTTTGATCGAACTCAATAATATCTATTGGCAGAAGTTTTATGATGAAACTTTTGGCCAATGGTTACAGATGCCTTTATTGGGATTGCCGCGAGAATTTAACCGCAAATTACTCGATAGTTTTGAAACTTGGCGCGTTCTTTATCAAGCTAGTATTAACTATCAAATTGTGCTGGCTGATATTCAAGTTAAATCCTTTGAAGCTTTAACTAAAAAATTAGTTTTCTTAGCAGAAAAAGGTCAACCTGTCAAGGATTGGCGAGAATTTCAAGATGTGTGGAGTGTCGTCGCTGATGATATTTTTGAAAAGGCTTTTTGTCAACCAGAAAACCTAAAAGTAAGGGGAAAATTTATTAATTCCCTCAATGATTATCGCCTCAAACAGCAGGATTTAATGGAAATTTACCTGCGATCAATGAATCTGCCTACCCGCAGCGAAGTCGATGAAATTCATCGGACTATCTATGAATTACGCAAAGAGGTAAAAAGTCTCAAAAAAGCTTTAGGAGAAAAAAAAGCAGTAGAAAGTAACAATTAGTTAATTGTGCTTGACAATCAGTTATCAGTTATCAGTTATCGGATTGCAGTTTTCAGTATATAGTGTTAGGTGAAAACTTCGGAACTTTCTTTTCACTGATTACTGTTTACTGTTCACTGCTCACTGAAAAATCCCCACTTCCCCACTTTTCTAGGAGAATTAAATTATGTGGCCATTTTTGACGCAAGTGAAACTGGAAGATTTTACCCAAGATTATCTAGAATTAACTCAAAAAAATCTCAAAGGTTTAGACAATCTCAAACGAGTTAAAGAAGAAGATATTCAGTGTGGAGTCTCGGAAAAAGAAGCAGTTTATCGGGAAGATAAAATCATTCTCTACCACTTTAAACCCGTGGTTGAAAAACCTTTCGAGATTCCCTTGTTGATGGTTTATGCTTTGGTCAATCGTCCCTACATGGTAGATTTACAGGAAGGGCGTTCTTTAGTGGCCAATCTGCTGAAATTAGGCTTAGATATCTACTTAATTGATTGGGGATATCCCACCAGAAGCGATCGCTGGTTAACCCTTGATGATTATATCAATGGTTATGTGGATAATTGCGTCGATTTTATTCGTCAAAGTCACCATCTCGACAAAATTAATCTGTTAGGAATCTGTCAGGGGGGAACCTTTAGTTTATGCTATAGTTCCCTCTACCCCGATAAGATAAAAAATCTGGTGACAATGGTGACACCGGTGGACTTTTATCAAACCGAGACCCTCTTAAATATGCGCGGGGGGTGTTCCCTAGGATCCGAAGCATTAGACATCGATTTAATGGTAGATACCATGGGCAATATCCCGGGAGATTTTCTCAACTTAGAATTTCTGGAATTGAAACCTTTGCAGTTAGGTTATCAGAAATACCTCGATTTTCCTGACATCATGGAAGACGAATCAAAATTAGTTAATTTTCTGCGTATGGAAAAATGGATTTTTGATAGTCCCGACCAAGCAGGAGAATCCTACCGACAGTTTCTCAAGGATTTCTATCAGCAAAATAAACTGATTAAAGGGGAAGTGATGTTAGGAGATAAACGGGTAGATTTACACAATCTGACCATGCCAATTCTCAATCTTTATGCGGATAAAGATCACCTTGTACCTCCCGCTTCTTCCCTCGCTTTAGGGAATTATATCGGTACTTCTGACTATACCGCTTGTGCTTTCCCCGTCGGACATATCGGAATGTATGTCAGTGGCAAAGTGCAACGGGATTTACCCCCCGCTATTAGCGATTGGTTGAAAGCAAGAGCTTAACAATCCTTGCAGCTATCCCCTTTTCCAATTTGGAAGAGGGGTGTAACACAATACAACACATCGATAAAAAAACATCTACAGGCAATAAAATAAACTTTTGTAACAGAGGATGTTAAGCACTGTTGCAAGATCGGGCAGAATCGGAGAATCCCGTTCCTTTCGGCTAAACCCCTGTGGTACACTGCAAAGCGTACTCGCTCGTAAGTATGTAGGAGAAAACCTGAGTGTTAAGAGTCGCTGTTGTGGGTTCAGGGCCGGCCGGTTCTTCGGCGGCAGAAACATTAGCTAAAGCAGGCATTGAAACCTATTTATTTGAACGCAAATTAGATAATGCTAAACCCTGTGGTGGAGCGATTCCTCTCTGTATGGTGAGCGAATTTGACCTACCTCCTGAAATTATCGATCGCCGGGTGAGAAAAATGAAAATGATCTCCCCCTCTAACGTCGAAGTCGATATTAATCTCGATAATCAAGACGAATATATCGGAATGTGTCGTCGGGAAGTCCTCGACGGTTTTATGAGAGAACGCGCCCATAAATTAGGAGCGCATTTAATCAACGGAACCGTTTACGGTCTCGACATTCCCACCAATAGCACCGATCCCTATACCCTACACTACGCCGATCACTCCCACGGCAATTCCCAAGGGGAAATGAAATCTCTGAAGGTGGATATGGTTATCGGCGCCGACGGTGCTAATTCCCGCATTGCCAAAGCTATTGATGCCGGGGATTACAACTATGCGATCGCTTTCCAAGAACGCATCCGTCTCCCCCAAGATAAAATGGCCTACTACGAAGATCTGGCCGAAATGTATGTAGGAAAAGACGTATCCCCCGACTTCTACGCTTGGGTATTCCCCAAATACGATCACGTCGCCGTCGGTACTGGCACAATGAAGGTCAATAAAGCCATGATTAAAGACCTACAAGCTGGTATTCGCGCTCGCGCAGCCCGTCGTCTGGAAGGAGGCGAAATCATCCGCGTGGAGGCTCACCCCATCCCCGAACATCCCCGTCCTCGCCGTGTAGTCGGTCGCGTGGCCCTCGTAGGCGATGCTGCGGGAACAGTTACTAAGTCTTCGGGAGAAGGCATCTATTTCGCCGCTAAATCAGCGCGGATGTGTGCCGAAACCATTGTCGAAGTCACCAACGGCGGCCAACGTATTCCCACAGAGGACGAGTTAAAACTCTACCTCAAGCGTTGGGACAAGAAATACGGTGTGACCTATCTGGTATTAGATATCCTGCAACGGGTTTTCTACCGTACCGATGCCACCCGGGAAGCTTTTGTGGAAATGTGTTCCGATAAGGATGTACAGAAGATGACTTTTGACAGTTATCTCTATAAAACCGTTGTTCCCGCTAATCCTCTCGTACAGATGAAGATTACCGCTAAAACTATCGGTTCTCTCCTGCGCGGTAACGCTTTGGCCCCTTAAAATCCATTGATAACCAGAAAACCCAATCTTCCCATGGCGGTGGTTGGGTTTTCTTTTGGGTTGTCCCTTCCTGTCTTCTCTAATTCGGGTTTGCTGAATAAATTTGAAATGTAGGCAAAGTAAAGGTTTTGGGGCTTTTCTCGCGAAACAGGTGCAAGATTTTGAGAGAATCGTCGTTCAAAACCTTGCGTCTTCATCGGCCCGCGTCCTGTAGGGGCGAAGCATTCGGACAATAACCTATCGGTGAAAAGGTAGATTTTCTATCCGAATGCTTCGCCCGTACTTATTCAGCAAACCCTAATTCAAATAAAAATGTCGAAAAAATATTTGATAAGCTGTTAAGCAATTTAAATGCGCGGGCAGCTTACAGTACAGTTTATGCCCTTTTGTTAAAGGGGAAGTCAAGATATATGGTGTAAATGCGCTACTATTTAATGGTAAAGCCGTCCTCAAGAGACGGGGTTTCGGACTCAATTTTTCGATGACCAGAGTAAATCCGAAGTTAATTATTCATGGGGGAGCGAGTTCCCTAGAGGACAAAGGTGGTTTAGAATCAGTGCGCGATTCTCTCCGGGGGATTGTTAAGAATATTTACAACCTCCTTGACAATGGTGCTAGTGCTGTGGATGCGGTGACAAAAGGATGTATGTTACTGGAGGATGAACCGCGATTTAATGCTGGGACCGGTTCGGTGGTGCAATCGGATGGTCAGGTGCGAATGAGTGCAGCCTTGATGGATGGTCGTCATCAGCGTTTAAGCGGTGTCATTAACGTCTCGCGGGTACAGAATCCCATTAGCCTAGCCCACTTTCTCCAAAGTCAAGAGGATCGCATTCTCTCGGAAATTGGGGCTGCAGATCTGGCCCGAGAATTACAAATTCCCCTCTATGATCCCCTCACCGATTATCGGATTCAAGAATGGATGGAGGAAAGAAAGACGAATTTTAATCGCAAAATGGCCCGTTTATTCGCCGACTCGTCAGCGCAACGGGGAACTATCGGGGTAGTAGCTCTTGATCAACAAGGAGACATCGCCGCCGGAACTTCTACCGGGGGGAAGGGATTAGAAAGAATTGGTCGCGTTAGTGACAGTGCCATGCCGGCCGGCAATTATGCCAATCCATGGGCCGGAGTAAGTTGTACGGGGGTCGGGGAAGATATTATCGATGAGTGTTTAGCCGCTAAGGTGGTCATTCGCGTCACCGATGGTTTTTCCCTCGCCGCTGCCGTGAAGAAATCGATGCACGAATCCCAAACTAATGGTCGGGATCTGGGCATGATTTCCCTCGATCGTCAGGGTAATATTGTTTGGGGGAAAACGGCGGAAATTCTCTTGGCTGCCTATCACGACGGTCAGGCGATCGGTGATACCCTAGAATGGCACGGTGAAAATGCGGGTTTAATCGGTCATGTAGCCGTCGGATAGTGGAACAAACCGCGATCGAGCCTAGTCTTTTCGGTTAATCTGTGCAAGATACTTCTTCTCGAAAAATCTCCGTGTGGCAATACATTATCCCTATTTTTGACCCCGATGTGAAAAACTGGTCAGCCGAAGCGCGATTATTGCGCTGGATGACCTTTTTGTGGCTGTTAGTCGGGTTAGTCGTGCTTTTTTCCGCTTCCTACGCTCTGGCTGACAGTCGCTTTGATAACGGACTATACTATTTTATCCGCCAATTAATCTGGCTTTGGGTTGGCTTAATTGGCTTTAATTTCCTGGTGCGATTGCCGATCGAGAAACTCCTCAAAATCGCCCCCTGGATGATTTTATTAGTTTTAGGATTAATTTTGATCACTCTCATCCCCGGTTTGGGAGCTAATATCAACGGTGCCACCCGTTGGATTAAAATCGGGCCGATTCTCTTGCAACCGTCGGAATTTATGAAACCGTTTCTCGTCCTGCAAGGAGCGGCGGTTTTCGGTGGATGGCCGCGTTTAAATGTCAATCAACGGTTAACTTGGATTGCTATTTTTGGCCTAATTCTAGCGGGCATCCTCTTACAACCTAACTTGAGTACCACTGCTCTGTGTGGTATAACTCTCTGGCTGATCGCTCTTGCCTCCGGTCTGCCTTTATCCTACATGACCAGTAGTGCTTTACTGGGTTTAACTATGGCTGTGGTTAGTGTTACTTTCCGCGAATACCAGAGAAAACGGATTTTATCTTTCTTAGACCCCTGGCAGGATCCCCGGGGTGATGGTTATCAATTAGTGCAGAGTTTACTGGCGATCGGTTCTGGCGGAACCACCGGCAGCGGTTACGGTTTATCCCAACAAAAATTATTTTATCTACCCTTCCCGGATACGGATTTTATTTTCGCTGTCTTTGGCGAGGAATTTGGTTTTATTGGCGGTATTTTACTGTTAATTATGCTATTTCTCTACGCTACTCTCGCCCTGATCGTGGCGGTTAAATGTCGTCATCGCATCAAAAAATTAGTGGCGATCGGGGCGATGGTTATTTTAATCGGTCAATCTCTGTTAAATATCGGTGTGGCCACTGGTTCTTTACCCACTACTGGCTTACCTTTCCCTTTCTTTAGTTATGGCGGCAGTTCCAGTTTAGCCAGTCTCTTTTTAGCCGCCCTCTTAATCCGGGTGGCCAGGGAAGAAAATGACCCCGATCCAGTTCCCACCAGTAAAAAAAGTCCTCAGAAAACTGTCTCGGTTTTCGGTGATCGGTGATGAATTATGAATTATGAATTATGAGGTGGGGTGTAGGGAGTGGGAAGAATAAATAAAAATAATCTCCTGACGACGGATTCCTGACTCCTAACCCAATGTTCGACCAAGATAAGCAAAAATTATTGATTGATGACAAAAACTTGAGAATATTTAAATTAACATTCCGCAATATTTACAAATTCTTAAAAATTAATTGAGAAAGATTTTTATTTAACAACGATGTTACAATGGTTACAGCGATTTTACTGAATTTCATAATGGCCTATCTTGTGCTTTTTTGGACAGCAACGCTTGAAACCCTTGCCACAGCTAGAAGGTAATCCTAATTAAGACAGGTAAATGAGTCAATTTCACCCACAACGATGATCTTTTTTTTGTGTAGTTTTATTGCAAAAAAAAAGTTTTTTTGACAAAAAGCACAAAGTATGCTACTGTCAACGGACTTCGTGGGTGTTGAGGGGAGAGAGGAGCGGGGGTGTGGGGAGAATAAAGCTGCCTTTTGCCTCCTGCCTTTTGCCTTTTGCCTCCTGCCTTTTGCCTTTTGCCTTCTGCCTTTTGCCTTTTGCCTTTTGCCTTTTGCCTTTTGCCTTTTGCCTTTTGCCTCCTGCCTTTTGCCTCCTGCCTTTTGCCTTTTGCCTCCTGCCTTTTGCCTTTTGCCTTTTGCCTCCTGATTATTGATTACTGATCACTGATTACTGATTACTGATTGGGTGTCACCTTATCAATAACCTTGAGAGTCCCGTCATCCTTAACCGTCCAGACATCGTAACTACCGACCACATCGCCATTTTCGTCGATATCCACATTACCACTGGCCCCCTGATAGTTAATATCTTCGCCTTTGCGAATCATTTCCATGGCTTGACAAGCATCGGTCACTTCCGTCCCAGGGCCATTAGCCACCTCACGAATCTTGCTTTGAATCCCTTCACCAGTGTTAGATTTAGCCGCCTCAGCCGCTAACATCAATAAAATCGCCGCGTCCCAAGTATGGGGAACAAAAGCAGTGACATCCTTGCCAGTTTTTTCTTTCCAGAGGCTAGTAAAAGCGCTTAAAGCTTGACCGTCGGCCCCCGGGACCGTGCCTAGGGCGCCAGCAATAATTGACTTACCATCGGTTCCTTTCCCCACCTGTTTGGTGAAATCTTCCGAATAAACCCCATCGGTGAGGAGGACAGTAACTCCTTTGGTCAATCCCTGTTTATAGGCCGCTTGTAGCAATAAACTGCCCGTTTCAGCGTAAAGGACTGCCGCTACAGCATCCGGTTGGTTAGCGAAGGCAGCCGCCGCTTCACTATCGAGAGTGGCAGCTTTCGGGTCATAACGGACAGGATTTTGCTTATTAGTGATAGTGCCGCCTAATTTATCGAAAGCGCTCACGAATTCCCGTTCAAATCCGACTCCATAATCGTTATTGATCACGACGGTGGCCACATTTTGAAAACCCTTTTTCTTAGCTAGGACCGCTAAAGCTTGAGCTTGGTAGGTGTCTGGGGGAGCCGTCCGCGCCCAAAAACCTTGAAAATCGCCTTTTTTCGCCCTGTCAGTAAATACGGGACTGGTGCTACCCGGAGAGACTAACATAACTTTATTTCTCACCGCCACATCGACGGCTGCTCCCGATACACTACTGGCAAAAGAACCGATCACACCGGCTACTTTATCCACCTCCGCTAGTTTCGTCATCGCTGAAGCACCGGCAGCGGGATCGGTTTGGTCATCTTCTTTCACCAGGGTGACGGGTTTGCCATTGACTCCACCACAGGCATTGATAGTCTCTACCGCTAGGGCAGCCGCTTCGGGCATATTTTGACCAATAGCGGCTAAATCTCCGGTAATGGGCAGTAAGGCCCCTAATTTTAGTCCCTCATCACTGGGGGCAGTGGTGGTGGGACTAGAGGTGTTGTTATCCGGGGTTTGGGCATTATTACAAGCGGTTAAAAAATTAGCTAAGAGGCTGATGCTCAGGGTTAGGGCTAGGGGCGATCGAATATATCTCTGCATGGCAGTAAAATTAAGGATGAGTCAAGGTTGCAAGACTGAAAAGCCCGGACTGGGAAAATTCTAATCGATGTTAGCATTCTCTTCAAATCAAACAGGTTTCCATCTTAATTTAGATATTGATGGAAAAAATGGCTAATTTGTTCGATTTATGCCCTAGTAATTATGAATTATGAATTATGGTTCTTCGGTTTGTCTTATGCAACGTACAGGGTTATAAGGAATGAAACTCTTATAGAGAAAGACATTTGGCGATTTTTGTTAATTGTTTTCGCTCTAGAGCGAACTAATCAATTAAATCTCTTGCCAGATAAGAATTTAGTCGATTTATGCCACCCGATCGAAGCAGACCAAGTAACGAAGAATCCTGAAAACTCGCATCTGATAACTGGTAACTGATAACTGATAACTGAAAACCCCACTTAGGAAGCTTTGGCTAAAACGGTCTTCTGGTTTAAAAACTGAATCGCCGTTTGGTATTGACTATCTTTTTCGGTGCCGATTTCCTCATAGGTGATCGGTTCCTGTGCCACCACTTGATCCGGCATAATTCCTAACTTATGAATATCATGGTGGCCGGGAGTTTCATATTTCGCCACGGTAATCGCTAATCCTGCGCCATCGGGTAACTCGAATAGGGACTGAATTAATCCCTTACCGAAAGTCTTTTCTCCCACTAAAACCCCTCGCTGATTGTCCTGTAATGCTCCGGCTAAAATCTCGCTGGCGCTGGCGGTTCCCTGATTGACTAAAACCACTAAAGGCGCATCGGTTAAAGCATTGCCAGCAGCGGCAAAACTATCGGCAATTCCCTCACGATTAACCGTATAAACGATCGTTCCCTGATTAATCCACATCCGAGCGATTTCTATGCCCGCTTGCAGTAAACCACCAGGGTTATTTCTTAAATCTAAAATATAACCCTTGGCTCCTTGTTTTTGTAGGTTCGTCACAGCTTCCGAGACTTCTTTGGCAGCGTTAGCACTAAATTGATTTAAGCGCACATAACCGATCGGCAAGGAACTAGAATTTTTATCCAAAACCGCTACCACTGGACTTAAAGAAATGCGTTGACGGGTTAAAGATAGGGTTTTTGGTTGACTTTTTTGATCGGGAAGAATGACTAAGGAAACTTCTGTTCCGGGGGTGCCGCGCATTTTGGCCGCCGCCGCATCGAGGGTTAAAGTAGTGGTATCGATCCCATCAATAAACAAAATGCGATCGTGGCTAGTCAAACCAGCGGCCTCGGCAGGAGAACCGGCAAGAGGGGCAACCACTTCTAAGTAACCATTGTCGGGATTGATATTAATTTGCAGTCCTACCCCCGATAATTCCCCCGTGGTGCTAATTTGTAGGTTATGGTATTGATCCGGTCGCAGGAGACGGGTAAAGGGTTCATCGAGGGTAGCTAACATCTGTTCGATCGCATTATAGGCTGCCGTCCGATCGTTGAGGGGTTTTTTGATGAATTGTTCCCGCACCTGCCACCAGTTTTGATGATTAAAGGTGTCATCATAATAAGATTGGTTGACTAATCGCCAAGATTGCAGTAGTAATTTTTGTTCTTCGCTAAAGGCGGCTGCTGTGGGCGTCCATGCCATCCAAGTTAGACAAAACCAAAATCCCACCAATAATCCAGCCCACAACGATTTTTTTCTCATCTTGCTTCTCTTATAAATCCAGTGCTGATCTGCTGATTATTTTCAGTATAGTCTTTTCTCTGAAATCGATTCTTATCTGGTAACTCTTTCCCTTGAAGGCATTCCCATAAAAAAGAGGGTAGTTATGGTTAACTACCCCAAAAAATTCTACTAGATCGGTGCCATTAAGCGATCGCTTAATTGTTCAGCTACTAGACAGCCACAACTTTTTTGCTGACTTGGGTTAATTGCCCTTTAGCATATTTGGCTGCGTAGTCATCGAGGGACATTTGTTTGATTTTGCTGGCGTTACCGGCGGTACCAAATTGTTGATAGCGATCGGCACAAACTTTCTGCATATAGGTGATCGAGGGTTTCAGGAAGAAACGGGGATCAAACTCTTTCGGGTTGCTGAATAGTGCTTCACGAACTGCGGCGGTAATTGCTAAACGGCAGTCGGTGTCGATATTGATTTTACGCACACCACTCTTGATGCCTTTTTGGATTTCTTCCACGGGAACACCGTAGGTTTCAGGGATAGCGCCACCGAATTGGTTGATTAATTCGAGCAGATCTTCAGGAACCGAGGAAGAACCGTGCATGACCAAGTGAGTATTGGGTAAGCGGTTATGAATTTCTTCAATGCGGCTAATAGCGAGAATTTCGCCGGTGGGTTTGCGGGTAAATTTGTAAGCGCCGTGGCTAGTACCAATGGCTACTGCTAAAGCATCTACTTGGGTTCTTTCGACGAAATCCACCGCTTCATCGGGATCGGTTAACAGCATCGAGTGATCTAATTCTCCCTCAAAACCGTGGCCATCTTCCGCTTCTCCTTTACCGGTTTCTAAGGAACCTAAACAACCGAGTTCCCCTTCCACACTAGCACCGATCGAGTGGGCAACTTTTACCACTTCAGCAGTAACGTTAACGTTGTACTCGTAGGTGGCGGGAGTTTTAGCATCCGCTTCTAAGGAACCATCCATCATGACGCTGGTGAAACCGTTACGGATGGCCGAGTAGCAGGTGGCGGGTTCATTACCGTGATCTTGGTGCATCACGATGGGGATATGAGGATAGGTTTCCACCGCGGCGGTGATCAAGTGACGCAGGAAGTTTTCCCCTGCATATTTGCGCGCACCGCGAGAAGCTTGTAGGATAACGGGGCTGTCGGTGGCTGCCGCCGCTTGCATGATCGCTTGGATCTGCTCCATATTATTTACGTTAAAAGCGGGGATGCCATATCCGTTCTCAGCCGCGTGATCCAACAATAACCGCATGGGGACGAGTGCCATATCCTTTACTCCTTAATCTATTTCTTGTTTTTTGTCTCTTTAAATTCAAGAAAGTTAATTCTCTTACCTGTTAATCTTAAGATAGTTTTTACACTTTGACGATCCCCAAAAAAAATTTTTCCCAGTTTCGTCCTAAGATGACCACAATCTCCGTTGCGCTGGTCCGTTAAGTAGTTCGTGTGTATCAAATAACAGACTGGGAATCGGCAATTTTTCCGGGCAGCGAGGTAAACAATCACCACATTCAGTACAATTATTGGCCTTGCGTCCGGGGAACCAATGACCGGCATTTTCCAGCATTCGATAGCGATACTGGCCAAAATCGGTCATTTCGTAAGCTACTGCCAGATTCCGCAGTCTCAACACTTCGGGGATATTAATATTTTCAGGACAGGGTAAACATTGATAACATTGGCTACATAGATCTGTGGCCAATTTATCGGTTAAATGTGTCTCTAAACGCTTAAAAACGGCAATTTCTGCCGCATCTAGGGGCTGATCTTCTTCGCATACGTTAATAATTGCCTCTAATTCCTCTGGTATCGCTGCCCCGACGCTGAGGGTAGTAATGCGCGGATCGCTCAATAAAAAGCGATAATTTAGCTCTAGGGGTGAAAAAGGGGCGCATAATTCCTCTAGCTTCTTGGGAGGTCTGTGGAGATTACCTCCCTTATCAGCAGGGGAAATAATAAACACACCCATGTCCTTTGCTTGGGCTAAAGCGATCGCTGGTTGCTGTCTTTGCCAAAAAAAATAGTAATGGATATTGACAAAAGCGAAGAAATCTGTATTGATCGTCTCCAGAATAATTTCTAGGGGTGCATGGGTAGAAAAGCCAATATGACCGATTTTTCCAGCTTCTTGGGCCATAAAAACGGCTTTCATGCAGCCTTGCGGGTCTTTAATCCAGTTTAAATGCTCGCGGGTGTTAATACCGTGAATTGCTAGACAATCGAGGTAATTTAATTGTAATCGTTCTAGGGATTCGGCGATCGCTTTTTCCATAGTTTGGCGATCGGGAGTGGGAACCAATTTCGTGGTCAGATAAACCCGCTCCCGCACTCCTTGACGCTGCAGGTAGCGACCGAGAAAAACTTCGCTATTACCGTAACCTCTGGCCGTTTCTAGGTGATTAATCCCCAATTCTAGGGCGCGATCGAGTGTTGCGGCAAACACTGACTCTGAGGACAAACAGCGCATTGTCCCCAGAGAAAACAGCGAAAATTGGCAATTAGTACGGCCAAATCGTCGATAACGCATTGATTCAGTTATCAGTTATCAGTTATCAGTTATCAGTTATCAGTTACCAGTTATCAGTTATCAGTTATCAGTTACCAGTTATCAGTTATCAGTTACCAGTTACCAGTTACCAGTTAAGTAGGGCTTGCTGAATAAATCTAAAAACCTTGTTGGATAAGAATTTTAGACTTTTTTCCCATCAAAAAGTGCCAGACATTGGGGTGATCGGGGGGAAGTTTAGGCACTTTTTCCCTGAAAATTAGGTAATTGACCCCGGCGGTTCGACAGGCTCACCGTCCACTCGACTGAGCTCGCCGAACGTCCTGAAAATCGCTAAAACCCTACACCCTACACCCTACACCCGTTCGGCTGAGCTCACGGCCGAAGCCCACACCCTGCCCCCACGAAAAACTTTTTGCCGCAAACCCTAAGTAGGTAACCTCAGTTCGGGATAAGCTAAAACCCTGATGCTACCGTAGCCTGAAACTCCTATTCTTTCGTGGAAGCTATGGCAAAATTCCCTTATCCCGAACTGACGTTAAGATACAGTCTTATGGGCGAGTGAGTGGAACGAACCACTCCAGACACAAAGGACACAGAGATCGATCACTACTATATAAGTTAAAATTATCACACAAAGAATAAGACAGCCACTGATAGAGCTTACAGTATAGTGATTAATAGAAGCATTTTACAAAGAATTATCGAGATAAAGAATGGATATTCGATCGACTGACACCTCGCTCCTTACTTGGACAGGAGATACTTTAGCCCTGGGTTTACCAGAAGGAGCCATCGAGATTGCAGGAGAATTGGCAGAGTTAAACGATAAACTGGGGGGAAATCTAGAGGAACTCATCTCCGAGACGGAATTCGAGGGAAAATTAGGCAGCAGTGCGGCGACTCGTCTAGGTGGTGGTGGTCCGATTCGCAAATTAATCCTGGTGGGATTGGGAAAAACTGCCGATTTCGACCTGCAAACCCTGCGTCTAGCGGCCGCCGCGATCGCTCGTCTGGCCAAACAACAAAAAAGCCAAGCTCTGGCCATCAGTTTACCAGTAGTTGGGGATCAGTCCGCCACTGCCGGAGCAATCACGGAAGGGCTGCTGCTGGCCACTCATCAGGATACCCGCTTCAAGTCCACTAAGGAGGAAAAAGGAGCCAAATTAGAAACCGTCGAGTTATTGGGTTTAGGAGAGCAAGCATCGGCGATCGCCAAAGCCGAGCAGATCTGTTCTGGGGTGATTCTGGCCAGAGAATTAGTCAATGCTCCCGCTAACACCGTTACCCCCCTAACCATGGCAGAAACCGCCGAGCAAATTGCCAGCGAATACGGATTAAGTCTCAAAATTCTGGAACAGGAAGAATGCGAAAGCTTGGGTATGGGAGCCTTCCTAGGAGTGGCAAAAGCATCGGATATTCCCCCGAAATTCATTCATTTAATCTATAAACCCCAAGGAACCCCGAAACGTAAACTAGCAATCGTCGGTAAAAGTTTAACCTTTGATTCCGGCGGTTTGAATATTAAAGGGGCCGGCAGTGGCATCGAAACCATGAAAATGGATATGGGGGGTGGTGCCGCTACCCTAGGCGCTGCCAAGGCGATCGCCCAATTACAGCCAGAAGTGGAAGTACACTTTATCTGTCCGGCTACGGAAAATATGATTAGTGGTCGCGCTATGCACCCCGGGGACATTTTAACCGCTTCTAACGGCAAAACTATTGAAGTCAATAACACCGATGCCGAGGGACGATTAACCCTGGCCGATGGCTTGGTTTTTGCGGAAAAATTAGAGGTGGATGCGATCATCGATCTAGCCACTTTAACCGGGGCCTGTGTCATCGCTTTGGGTGACGATATCGCCGGTTTATGGAGTAGCGATGAGAGTCTCACTGTTCAACTCCAAGAGGCCGCTAAATTAGCCGGCGAAAAATTCTGGCCAATGCCTCTAGAAGAAAAATATTTCGAGGGTCTGAAGTCTCAAATTGCCGATATGAAAAACACCGGCCCGCGCCCCGGCGGTTCCATTACAGCCGCTTTATTTTTGAAGCAATTCATTAATAATACTCCCTGGCTCCACCTAGATATCGCAGGACCGGTCTGGTCCGACAAAGAAAATGGCGTTAATAATTCCGGGGCTACCGGTTTTCCCGTCCGCACTCTAGTTAATTGGGTGATGGCCAATAATTAAGTTATCGGTGATCGGTAAGCGGTATTAGGTGAGGAGTATTTTCACTGTTTACTGTTTACCGATCCCTGAAAAATCTGCCCCACCCCTCACCCCTATCTCAAGGTCGCGATTCATCTCCCGTTAAACTGCGTAGCGGTTAACGGGAGATGAATCGCGACCAGAATGAAACTAACGCAGTAGCCTTTCCACTTTTGGGGAGTTTTGGTTCTCGACGTATTTTTTTAGTTGTTCGACAGTAACGTCGCCACAACTAGCCACGAAATAAGCTCCCGCCCAAAAATAGGGTTTGTTGTCGAAATACTTTGCCGCCAAATCCGGAAATTCTTGTCTAATT
>NZ_JADBTR010000137.1:0-9462 GCF_020246065.1 Microcystis sp. M144S2 | reverse complement strand
CTCAACAATTTAGCAGCATTGTACAAATCCCAAGGCAGGTACACGGAAGCGGAACCTCTCTTTCTAGAAGTATTAGATTTGGATAAACGACTCTTAGGAGAGAATCATCCCCATGTGGCAACTTCTCTCAACAATTTAGCACTATTGCACGAATCCCAAGGCAGGTACACAGAAGCGGAACCTCTCTATCTAGAAGCTTTAGATTTGAGAAAACGACTCTTAGGAGACAATCATCCCTCTGTGGCAACTTCCCTCAACAATTTAGCAGGATTGTACCGTTCCCAAGGCAGGTACACAGAAGCGGAACCTCTCTATCTAGAAGCGATTAATATTTTCTGGGAAAGATTAGGGGAAAATCATCCCCATACCCAAACCGTTTATCAGAATTATCTGGAGATGTTATCCCAATTACCCGAAGCAGAATTAAGACAACGGTTTCCCGATGAGGTGGTGGAGATGTTGAAACCAAAACCCCCTCATCCCTGAAAACAGTCTTAACTGTGATTTATGGAATTATGGGATAGACTATAATTGATCATTGATAAAGACTTGCCAAATACAACACAATCATAGCATTCACTCAATCATTCAAATCACAGCTTAGACTTATTATAGGAATCTTCCAGACCCTGTGCGATAAGCTTAACCTACAACATAATCGATCTTTGTGTCCTTTGTGCCTTTGTGGTTCCTTCCATTCCCTCGCCAGCAGGACTGTATCTTAGAATACATTTTACCCACCAAATCCAAGAGAGCCTTGAATGAATCAATCATAGTCAATCACATAATCACATAAATCATAGTTAAGAGCGTTGGAAAATAGGGTTCGTAGGCGCACGGATTTTCCATTATGAATATAGTATCCTGTCAAGTCGCCTTTGTCAAGAGAAAATTTAACAACATCCAGATTTAGTCGTAACCCACCACCTATCATTGACTATGATTGAATTAACCACTGCTCACTGCTCACTGCTCACTGATAACTGATAACTGATAACTGATAAAGCTATGACACTCAAAGAACAACTTATTAAAGAAATTGAAACAACTCCCATTTCTCTGCTGCCGGAAATCCTGCATTTTGTCCAATCTATAAAAACAAAACATCCAGACATTGACTTTATGGAATTTGCTGGTATGGCAGCAGGTATAGAAAATACTATGCAAGAGATTGTCGAAGAAGCAGAAGCTAATCGTCAACTTGATTTAAGACGGATAAATGACTTATGAAACAAGCATTACTTGATACCAATATCCTCTCTTATTTTTTACGAGGCAATCCCGCAGTAATTGAACAATTCCGCATCTATCGACAACACTATACTTATATATCGTTTTCAATCTTTACCTATTACGAGATTAAAAGTGGCTTATTGTATAAAGATGCACGAAATCAACAACAACAATTTGAACGTCTTGTAGAAGTCAGTGAAGTAATTGGTTATGATCGTGAAATTAGTGATATAGCTACTCAAATATACGTTAATCTTAGAATAAAAGGACAACTAATTACCCCGATTGATTTGTTTATTGCTGCGACTGCTATTTATTGCGATTATACTCTGATTACAGCTAACATTAAGCATTTTCAAAATATTCCCAATCTTAGTTATGAAAATTGGTATCTCTCAATAATTTAGGACTATTGTACCATTCCCAAGACAGCTACATAGAAGCGGAACCTCTCCATCTAGAAGCGATTAATATTTTCAGAGAAGGATTAGGGGAAAATCATCCCCATACTCAAACGATTATGGAGAATATAAAACTATGTTGTCCCAACTCTGGCAAGTAGAATTAAGATAGAGTTTGAATGCTTTGGAAAAGAGGGTCTGTAGGCGCACGGATTTTCCATTATGAATATAGTATCATGTCAAGTCGCCTTTGTCAAGAGAAATTTTAACAACATCCAGATTTAGTCGTAACGCATCACCTATCATTGACTATGATTGAATTAATCACTGATGACTACAATGATGGATAATTATAGGAGGATGCTGTCTGGACTGTGATTAGGAGAGATTGTTAAATCCCTACAATAATTTTTATTATTTCATCATCAAAAAAAGGATTAATTATGATCAAAAAAATTAAAATCGCCGATGCTCAAACCGATTTACCAAGTCTCGTTAAATCGGTTACAGAAGATAACAAAATTTATGCCATTGAGAATCAGGAGGATTCTGTAATTTTGATTTCTCAAAAAAACTATGAAAGTTTACAAGAAACCATCGAATTACTCTCTATTCCCGATTTAAGAGAAAGCTTACAACTATCTCTACAGCAAATTAATGAAAATGAAACCTATTCTCTTGAGGAAGTCTTGGGAGACATTGATTAATGGTTTATGAAGTCAGATTTACCAAAGAAGCTAAAAAAGATGTTGATAAGCTAACCCCTAAACTTAAGAAAAAACTGAAGTCAATTATCCAAGATACCCTGAGTATTTCTCCCTATAGTGGCAAAAAATTAGTAGGAGATTTAACGGGTTTCTATTCAATTCGGTTAAGTTATCAAGATAGAATACTTTACACCATTAATGATGAACAGAAGTTAATCTATATTCATCGTGCTAAAACTCATTATGGCGAATAAACTAGACCTTGAAAATTCTTGAAAACTAGGGTTTGCAAGCGCACGGATTTTCCATTATATATATAGCATCATGTCAAGTCGCCTTTGTCAAGAGAAAATTTAACAACATCCAGAAAAACGGGGACATGAAGCTTAAATCAAGATGGGAATTACAGCAGACGAATAAATTCTTCTTGTGTCAGTTCAGCATCGCGTAAAATTTTTAGGAGTAATCCTTTCCCGACAGTTTTCCCCCGATGAACCGGTACGGTGACAACTCTTCCATCTTCAGGTTTTAAGCGCAGATGACTTCCTTTTTGTCGGATAGATTGAAACCCGATTTTGGTTAAAGCTTTGATAACTTCATCACCTGTTAATATCGGTAATTTTGGCATCAGATAGACACCTTTTCAATTCCAACAAACTCCGACACATCTTCAGGATTGTCATCTTCCAAGCAAAGTTCAATCACTTCCCTGATATTCTTCATCAATTCATCAATCGTTTCCCCTTGACTGTAACAACCCCGAAGTTGAGGAACTTCCCCAACATAATATCCATCCTCATCTCGTTCAATGACAACATAAAACTCTCTTTGATGGTTCATGGTTCTCAATCCTTAAAAAAATTATCGCTATCTAAGCTTTTATTGGCGATTATTGAGACTTGAAGAGAGAGGTCGCAGGCGCACGGATTTTCCATTATGAATATAGTATCATGTCAAGTCGCCTTTGTCAAGAGAAAATTTTGACAACATCCAGATTTAGTCCTCACGCATCACCTATCATCGACTATGATTGAATTAATCACTGATAGCTGATAACTGATAACTGATAACTGATAAGAGATTGTCGAAGAAGGGGTGAACATTCGGGGGATAACCTATGGTTGAAACCGTAGATTTCCTATCCGAATGCTGGTCCCCTACTTTTTCAGCATACCCTAATTAATCGGGCAATTTATACTGTTCCACAATCTTTTTAGCATATTCAGGAACATGAGCCGCTAATTTTTCAGGATAATTACGTTTAACATAAAGGTAATTACGGGTAAAGTGAGAATCGATGGAAAAGCGAGCATATTCTAACCCTTTAGGCCCGATTTTTTCAATTACTACTCCCATCATTTTTGCCGCCCACATCGGCAAGGTTACACCTTTATCATAGGCAGGAATACTATTTTGTACCGCCTGTTTTCTATCACCACTAGACATAACATCTTGGGTATTTAATTGATCTTTAACTAACTCTAACATTTCCTTGCCCGTATCATTACGAACGACAATCCATTGCCAGCCAAAAGGTGCGCCCATATAGCCCACAACTAAATCAGCAAGGGAGTTAACATAATCAAAACAAGTCATACAGGAAGGGGCAAAAACATCTTTTAACTTATTAGTCTTTAAGCCAAAAAAGGGAACCATTTCGATGGAGCCGTCTTCGTGTTTAAAGTGTACACGAAAATCCTGCATAAATTCGTAATGAACCACAGTTTCTGGGGAACGACTGGTAGTTTCTAAAAACTTTTGTAGTCCTGAGCGGGTGACATTATCGACGCAGGGAGTTCCTAAGACATATAACTTTTCTAAGCCTAATTTTTTTTCTACTGCTCTTAGGGCTTGAATTTGACAACCAACTCCGATAACTAATAACCGTTTCATGCCCGATTTTTCAATTTCTTCTAGGACTGATAAATTGGGAGAAAGAGTCGGTTTATTGACTTTAGCGGCGAGAATTTCTTCCGTGGTACGGGCGAGAATCGGCTGCGGTTGAAAGCGATCCTCGGCGGTATTCTGCACACAAACCACCCCTTCTACTAAACCACGATCGAGCATTTGACAGGCAATTGTGCTGACGATTCCTGTCCATTGCGCCCCTGGAATAGCTTGTTTTTTCTTGGCAGCCATCATCTCTTGATGAACACCAAAATAGAGATCATTTTCCTGATTTAAGTCGCGACTTTTGCCGTGTGCTGCTGCTTCTAAATCGGCGATTTGTTGATTAAGAAAAGCACAAGCTTCTTTAACATAGTGAATGTAATAAGTGTCACAAAGTCCGCACTCGCTACACAATTCTTTGGCAGGACGACGACTATTGGGTTTGAGGGCTTTGGCTTTTAGGTGGGGCGCAAGGGAGTTCATAATCTTAAAAGGCAACTAGGTCAAGGGTTTTTTTCTATCGATCGTTTACCTTACCGCATTAGATCACTTTGTTACCAATCTTTTTAAAGAAATGTAACGATTACCCGGAATAGGATCAGAGCAAAGCTTCTAAGGTGGCGACGACGGAAGCCGCTAAAGTTTCTAAATCATAACCACCTTCTAAGCCGAAAAGTAGCGGTTTATTGAGAGTTAAGAGGTATTTGGTTAAAATTCCATAATCCTGTGGGTGTAAACAAATTCCCGCCAGAGGATCCGCTTGATTGGCATCATATCCAGCACTAACAATCACTAAATCCGGTTGAAAATTTTTCAGAAAAGGTATGACTTGCCCCTCAAAATGTTCTTGATAATCTTTAATCGTACTTCCTGACGGTAAGGGAATATTCAAAACATTATTAAACTCCCCTTTTTCTCTCGCTTCTCCCGTGCCGGGATAAAACGGGAATTGATGGAGGGAGCAATAGGCAATCTGGGGATGATTTTCGACTATATCCTGGGTGCCATTGCCGTGATGTACGTCCCAATCGAGAATCGCTACTTTTTGCACTCTTTTGTTTTCCAAAGCATAATAGGCGGCAATAGCAGCATTAGAAAACAGACAGAAACCCATGCCATAATTAGAAGTGGCATGATGTCCGGGTGGACGGGCTAAAATAAAGGCAGGATCGCCAGTGGATAAAACTCGATCGACTCCATCTAACCAGCCACTAACCGCTAGTAACGCCACATCGTAACTACGCGCAGAAACGGGAGTATCTGCATCCAATCTTCCCCCACCCCGTTGACAAATTCGCCGCAATCTATCAACATAATCTTGATTATGAACTTGTTTAATCAAAGGGATTACTTCGTCACGAATTTCGATCGGTGTGGGTAAATGCCATGTTAGTTTTGACTGCCATTCTGTTGGTTTTAAAGCCTCGACAATTGCCGTTAAACGCGCCGCTTTTTCGGGATGGTAAATACCTGTATCGTGATCGAGAAATTCATCGGAATAGATAATCGAGATCATAATCAAATTACTGCTTAACTCGTTGATTTTTGAGCAACCCAATGGTTTTAATCTACCAGAAAAGCAGGAGCTTGAGGAGCTATAGTGAAAAAACTTTACTGATCGGGCTACTTTTGCCAGATGATGCAATTATCTCCCCTTAAGGTGACAGGAGGCAAAAATGCTGACAAATTTTCGGAAATTTCAGCTAGAAGTTAATGGCATTACTATCAATGGTGTCAAAGGTGGGCGCGGTTTTCCGCTGCTTTTGCTGCATGGTTATCCCCAAACCCATCAAATGTGGCATAAAATCGCCCCCCGATTAGCGGCTAATTTTACGGTGATCGCCACGGATCTGCGCGGCTACGGGGATAGCGATAAACCCTTACCCCTAGAGGATTCTAGCAATTACTGCAAGCGGGTGATGGCCCTCGATCAGGTGTTGCTGATGGAAAAATTGGGTTATCAGGAGTTTTATCTGATCGGCCACGATCGAGGGGCGCGAGTTTCCCACCGTATCGCCCTTGATTTTCCCGAAAAGGTCAAAAAAATCGTTTTACTCGATATAGCCCCAACGCTGGCGATGTACGAGGCTACTGATCAAACTTTTGCCACTGCCTACTATCATTGGTTTTTCTTGATTCAGCCTTCCCCTTTTCCCGAAACCCTGATCGCCGCTAATCCCGATTATTATCTGCACCATTGCTTGCAAAGTTGGGGGCGAGATTTTAGCGCTTTTACAGAGGAAGCTTTGGGGGAATATCGGCGTTGTTTTCGAGATTTAAGCACGATAACCGCCACCTGTGCCGATTATCGGGCCGCCGCTACCATCGATTTAGAGCATGATCGTCAGGATTTAGACCGGAAAATTTCCTCCCCCCTCTTGGTTCTTTGGGGAAAAAAAGGTTTCATCGCACGTCAATACGATGTGATCGCTCTTTGGCAGCAGCGAGCTAATCAAGTGACAGGACAGGCGATCGCCAGTGGTCATTTTTTACCGGAAGAAGCACCGGAAGAGACGGCACAGGCGATCGAGGATTTTCTTGGCTAAGTAATACTAAATCCAGTTATTAAAAACTGATTATTTATTCTCCGTTTTGCAGGAGTGCCTCTCCTGATAATAAGTAGCTGGTTATAATTAAATTGAAGATAGATTTTGTCTTTGATCCCCCCTGCCCCCCTTGATAAGGGGGGTGCCGATAGGCGGGGGGATCCCCCCTGCCCCCCTTAATAAGGGGGGCATCTGATAATTTTTAACGCCTACCTACTTATGTAGCCTATATTCAACGGATTTAGTATCAAAAAAAAATCGGGCTAGAAATAGCTTCCAACCCCATAGGATCCATAACCTAATTAGTGATTAAATTCTCGACTTAGTAAGCGTCCTGTAGTTCGTAGAATTCGGGAGAAACGTAATCTTTGCGTAGGGGCCAACCGACCCAATCTTCCGGCATTAAAATCCGTTTCAGGTGGGGATGTCCTTCATAAATAATGCCGAACATATCATAACTTTCTCGTTCTTGCCAGTCAGCGGCTTTCCAAATCCAGTAAACCGAGGCAACCCTGGGATTATCTCTAGGAAGAAAGACTTTTAAGCGCACTTCCACGGGACTATCGACATTATCGGTTACTTTGACCAGATGATAGAAACTAACTAATTCTTTACCCGGTCCCAAATCGTAAGCGCCCTGACATTGGAGATAATTAAAGCCATAAGCGAATAAAGCAGTGGCCAGAGGAATTAAAAAGTCTGGTTCTACTTTAATCAATTCCACACCACTATGGTCAGCTTCTAAAGCTTGATGATCAAAACCATTTTCGCTTAACCAAATCGAAGTGGGGCCAGCTTGCACAATAGCTGTGGTTTCTTCAGTCATTTAGATTTCTTCCTTTTGTTTCGTGGTCAAAAGAGCGGGAGGAACAGGCATACCAGTGGCTTCTAGTAACTCTTTCGGAGGTGCTTGACGGGTAGCCGATTGTAGATATTTACCCGTAAGAATCGGTTCCGTGGCCTGCATTTTGTGGGTGGTGCTGTAATAACGATTGGTTTGTTGGAGGACAGTCCCACGTTCTTGAATAGATTCGTTAGCGACTTTTTTCCGCAGTTTAATAATTGCATCGATAATCGCTTCCGGACGGGGGGGACAACCGGGTATATAGACATCCACGGGGATAAGTTTATCTACCCCTCTGACTGCGGTAGTGGAGTCACTGCTGAACATTCCTCCCGTAATCGTACAGGCACCCATGGCGATAACGTATTTAGGTTCTGGCATTTCTTCGTACAGACGCACCAAAGCGGGGGCCATTTTCATGGTAACTGTACCGGCAGTGATGATTAAATCCGCTTGCCGGGGACTAGAACGGGGAACTAAACCAAAGCGATCGAAATCAAAACGGGAACCAATCAAGGCCGCGAACTCGATAAAACAGCAAGCTGTACCGTATAGCATCGGCCAAAGACTTGACAAACGCGCCCAGTTATACAGGTCATCAACGGTAGTGAGAATGACATTTTCCGATAAATCCTGGGTAACTTTGGTGCGTTCGATGGGATTGAGGATTTTTTCGCTTTGTTGTGCGATAATTTGCTTAAATTCGCTGGTAGGGTTGGGACTCATCGGGTTATCCTCTCATGAAAAGTCAAAAATAAGGAAAATTATGGCCGTTATGACCATTCTAAGGCTCCTTTCCGCCAAGCATAGACGAGAGCAACCACAAGGATAGCAATAAAGATCAGTGCTTCTACAAAAGCTAATAGGCCCAATTGATTGAAAGCTACTGCCCAAGGGTAGAGAAAGACGGTTTCCACGTCAAAAACCACGAAAACGAGGGCAAACATATAATAACGAATGTTAAACTGAATCCAAGCACCGCCGATCGGTTCCATCCCCGATTCATAGGTAGTGCGTCTTTCCGGACCGCCACCACTAGGCCGCAGGACTTTGGAGGCAGTTAGGGATAGGATTGGTACTAAACTGCAAGCGAGCAGAAATCCTAGAAAATACTCGTAACCTTTGAGGACAAACACTGGGTTTTTTTTCTCCTTATTCGCTATCGACAGGGGAAGTTGTCGGCATCTCTATGGCTACTTATTATAGAGGCTTTAGCAACCCCTCTCCTTCTCAAAAGCAGCATTGAAGATGTTTATCGATACCATTAGCTAATCATCGGGTTGAGCTTCGCTTCTGTCTCTGTTTTGCTCTTAACTCTGACGGGGTGACAAGGAAGTCTACAATCCCTATGAGAAGCGAAGTGTAGCCAAATATGGTAAAAAAGAGGTGGCTGGGATCAGCTGTTGACTATCTCAATGAGTGCCGGTGTTGTCAGTCCGAGCATTTGTACTAAAATTTTTACTAGGCAGTGTAAATTATGAGAAATGCTGTCCAGCGGATTATAGTTTGTTTGTTAATGCACAGGCTCAAAGCAGCGATCGCTTAAGACAATATATCATTATGCAGTTACTAAAACTGACTCGCTAGAATTTTGCTAAATCTCTTAATAGCTTGTTTATGTCTTAAAATAAGACTGATTAGATTATAACGATTACAGTTTAAGTAAGTAGTTATTGCCTCTGATCCCCCCTGCCCCCCTTAATAAGGGGGGTGCCGATAGGCGGGGGGATCCCCCCTGCCCCCCTTGATAAGGGGGGTGCCGATAGGCGGGGGGATCCCCCCTGCCCCCCTTGATAAGGGGGGTGCCGATAGGCGGGGGGATCCCCCCTGCCCCCCTTGAT
>NZ_JADBTR010000136.1:0-76597 GCF_020246065.1 Microcystis sp. M144S2 | reverse complement strand
TGACTTCGTTTCTCAGGAATTGAGAGCGGCGGAAGACCCGGAATTTGAAACCTTCTACACTAAAAATATTCTGCTTAACGAAGGTCTGAGAGCTTGGATGGCTCCCCAAGACCAACCCCACGAAAACTTTATCTTCCCTGAAGAAGTATTACCTCGGGGTAACGCTCTCTAAGGATGGCAAGAAAATTTACCGAATAGGGGGAAGGGTGAAGTTAAATCACCCTTCTTTTTTGTTGATTAAGGCACTTCAAGCACTACTACTCATTTTCTGGATACCCCTGTAAGATAAACTAGAGAATTTCTTGGAGATAAAAACAATGTTTCGCCAAATTTTATTATCTAGTCTCGGTTTGTTGCTAATTTATCCCCTGGGGAGCGAGCCAGCAGCGGCCAGAACCACGAGAGTTAATTGTGAAAGTCAAAGCGGTCGCACTACTCGCTGTCCTGTGAACGCTAGATGGGCCCAAGTCAGATTAATCCGCACTCGCTCCGCTGCTCCCTGTGAGGGTAATTGGGATTTCGAAAACGGCAATATTGTGGTGAGAAATGGTTGTCGGGGCGAGTTTGAGGTACGCACCGACAACCATCACGGTAATTCTGGTGGCGGTTGGGAAGATAATCTTTACAAAGAATTTCGCCTCCCCAATATCGGTCGTTTTGTCGTTGATCGCCGCAGTTATTATGATAGTGGCAGAATTAGAGAATTTGATGCGATCGTTAATGGCAGTCGCGAACGTTGGTGGGCCAATTGTCGTGGTGGCGAACTCGGCAGCGGTAGTCGTCGCATCCGCTCATCCCGGGAAATCGATCGAGTAGTGGACTTTGTTTGTGAGGATCGGGGTTAAATATAGAAACCAAAACCCTATCTAAAACCTTTTGAAGTTACTCATTTATATAGCTAGATAGCTAAAATGAGTAACTTTTACTGAAGATAGATTTTAAGAACGTTATCAGGTAAGCTAAGAGGCACTTTAACCGCCTATCCTTGTATTACCTGAATCTCTCCCAATCTCTTGACTTGCCTCGAACAGTAGCTTGAGAAAACTAAAATCCTTAAGATAACTGCTGTAAGAAACCCGTTTTCTTGATCTGCTGCTAGAATTCAAGTAGATTGGAGGAAAATATATGGAGCCGGCAAACACCTTAGATGCTCTAATGCTCAAAACTATCATCAAGGAAAGCGTCCGCGAAGTTATGCGGGAAGAATGGTTTAAATTCTTCGAGATGCTGATTCCCTATGTTGATGATATAGAACAGGCTGACATAGAAGCAAACTTTAATCCTGTTGATTACAAAGACGACGGCTTCGTTGATATTACAGACTGGTTTAATCGTGAAGATCAGGATCAGTAGATCAGCCAATAAATTTTTGGAGAAACTAGATGCCAATAGCCGAAAATCTGTTTTGACTAAAATTGGTATTCTCAAAACCTGCCTTGAAATTCAAAACGTTTATCCCCCTGAAGAACTTGATATCAAAAAACTTAAAGGTGAGTTGAAAGGATTCTCCAGACTTCGTGTTGGCAAAATGCGAGTTATTTTTGAAATCGGCAAGGAAACAGACGAAATCTTTATTTATGAGATTAACTTTAGAGGCAATATTTACGATTAATTAGGGTCTGCTGAAAAAGTTTTTCCTGGGGGCAGGGTGTGGGGTGTTGGGTTTTACCGATTTTGAGGTAGTCAGTTACCTAATTTTCAGGGAAAAAGTACCTGAATTTTACCCCGATCACTCCCATATCCATTACTTTTGGATTTCAAAAAGGTCTAAGTCTTACCCAACAAGGTTTTTGGATTTATTCAGCAAGCCCTAATTAACTTTTGAGAGTTCAAAAATGGGAAAATAGGGATGAAGTTGCCTAAAATCTCTTTATGCTTAGTTCTCCGTTCGGCTGAGCTCACGGCCGAAGCCTGACTACTGGCTCCTCTCTCTGAGGATTACTGGTTACTGATTACCGATCACCGATCACTGATTAGAGAATACCCGCGTTAGAAAGACCGAGAACCAGTCCCGCACCGAGAATATGGCCAAAACTCATGGTAGCCAATAATTCCGGCAGACCGAAGTTTTTTTTCGAGGCCAACTGCGGCAAGGGTAAAGCCGGACCTGCTCCGGTATTTTGGATGGCAAAATAACCGATAACGAAGGCTACTAGGTTAGCTAACGTCATGGTAATGCCGACGGATAAATTCCAGGGAATGGTTTGAGCAGTGGCTAAAAGTAAGGCGGAAGGGATCATTTGCGCTCCAGTCTTGATAAGATTTTGTTAATCACAGGGAATTATAAAAAGCTCTTGACCCGAAACTGCTTTTTGTTTGAATACTTAACAGTTTTTGTAACGTTTTGCGAATAAGATTAAATGCGAATTAAAATTTGCGGCATTACCCAACCAGACCAGGGGCGAGCGATCGCCAATTTAGGAGCTACGGCCTTAGGTTTTATCCTCGTACCGAGTTCGCCTCGTTACGTCAACATCGAGCAAATTAACGCCATTATCGCCGCAATCCCCGACAAAATCGATTTTATCGGGGTTTTTGCCGACGAGCAACCGGAAATTATTCAGCAAATAATTGTTAAAACCCCCTTGACAAGTGTGCAGTTACATGGTAGGGAATCTCCCGAATATTGCCAAAGGCTGCGGCAATTATTACCCGACCGGGAAATTATCAAGGCTTTGCGGATCAAAGACAGAGAAAGTTGGGAAAAGTCGGCAATTTACTTTAATAGCGTCGATACTTTACTTTTAGATGCCTACCATCCCCAATTGCTTGGCGGTACGGGACATACCTTAGACTGGCAAGCCTTAGCCAGTTTTTCGCCCCCCTTGCCCTGGTTTCTCGCCGGAGGACTCAACCCCGATAATATTGGTGAAGCTTTAACTCGGCTGCACCCCGATGGCATTGATGTGTCTAGCGGCGTTGAGCGAGCGCCTGGTGATAAAGACCTAAAAAAAGTCGCCCTCTTGTTAGAGCGACTGCAAAAATTCAGTGATCAGTGATCAGTTAGAAGGTTTTGGGTGTTGGGGTTTTAGCTGAATTCCCCCATTTCCCTGACTAGAAGAAATTGGGTTTATGACGGATCAGGTTAAGATACTCCTCGCGGGTTTTCTGCTCGTCTTGGAAGACTCCTAACATGGCGCTGGTGACAGTCCAGGAGCCTGGTTTCTGCACCCCGCGCATCACCATGCACATATGGGTTGCTTCCATGACGACTGCAACCCCTTGGGGGTCGAGAATTTCTTGAATCGCTTCGGCAATCTGACGGGTGAGGCGCTCTTGCACCTGTAAACGACGGGAATACATTTCCACAATGCGGGCCAATTTACTTAATCCGACCACCTTTTGGTTAGGAATATAGGCAACGTGGGCCCGACCCATGAAGGGTAACATATGATGTTCACAGAGACTAAAAAAGTCAATATCGCGCACTAATACCATCTCATTATGACCTTCATCGAAGATCGCACCATTAACGAGGGTTTCCAGGGATTGTTGATAGCCTTGGGTGAGAAACTGCATCGCTTCGGCCACCCGTTTGGGGGTTTTTAATAAACCTTCTCTTTCGGGATCTTCTCCCACCGAGATCAGGATATTTCTGACCGCATCCATCATCTGTTCTTTGTTTTCGTCGGAAGTCGGATGAATTTGAGCGGTTTTGCCATTGTGGGTGTTGCGATCGGGGCGAGTGGTCACGCGTGCTTGGATAGCGTCGGTTAGATTACCGTTTAAACCGTTAGAAGAAGCTATGGTCATAATGAGAATGCCTGTAGGCGAATTGATTGATAAATAGAAGTATTTTGGGTTATAATGCCCCCGCACTGGGCATAATGGTCATCGTTTCCACTACGGCCTGTTTGGGCAGTAACACCGCTTGCAGAATGGCCTGAGCGATGATATCTGGGGTTAACATGGCCGAGCGATCGAAATCTGCTTTGACGCTATCGCTGTCCCAGATGGGAGTATTGACAGCCCCGGGGGTGATAATCGTGACACGAATGGCGTTGGCCCGCTCCTCGATCGCTAAAATGCGAGAAAATGCCACTAATCCAGCTTTGCTGACACTATAGGCCCCCCAATCAGGAAAAAAATTATCGGCGGCGATCGAGGAAACGTTAATGATCGTGCCTCCTCCCTGTTGACGCATAGCAGGTAAAATCCCCTGCACACACTGGTAAACACTGGTTAAATTCAGGTCGATCACCCGCTGCCAGTCTGACAAAGGTGTGTCAGCTAAGGGATTTGTGTAACCCATGCCAGCATTATTGATCAGGATATCGATCGGTCCGGATTCTTGGGCGATTTTAGCGATATTAGGAGCTACTTCCGGGATATCTGCCAAATCTAAGGGGTAAGCTTGGGCTGATACGCCTAAATCTGCCGCCATTGCCGCCACGGTTGCCAATTTTTGCTGATCGCGACCGATTAAAACCAGATTAATTCCCGCCTTGGCGAAAGCGAGGGCGGTTTCTTTGCCGATGCCGCTACTGGCTCCGGTGATCAGCGCTCGCTGTTGACGAATAACAGAGTTCATGGTATAGTTTGAAATCTCTTAATTCTTGGTAGTTAGGGCAAAATTTTGGCGGTTAGGGGGACCCTAGAAAGTTTTAAGGGAGTTGGGTTAGATCGGAGCAATTTTTCTCGCACCAAAATTGCTGCGGCCCACCCAGGCGGGGGGAAGCATTGACTATCGGGTAGGTTCAAGATTAAGAATCGTTACAAAATTTTACCTAGCCAATTATAGCACTGTTAAGTCAGGGATCACTAATCTTTGTGTATATTCAGATAGATATCTAACCAGGGAGAGAAAAAAGCGGCCTGGTGGGCGAGAATTCTTGCGGCTGTCTTGGTCGAAAACTCTCTTCCCCTGCGCTCACAACTACTCACCGGAGGAGATGGCAGCGGTGGGTTGAGTGCGATTGACAATCACCACTTGATCGCCGACAACGGGACTTCTAGCGAGGAGAATTCCTTCATTATCCTTCATTTCCAAGCGGCGAAAATCGAGACTTTGGCAACGTTGAAAAACCGAATTAGCCAATTTATCCTGTTGTGATGCCTCGAGACTATACCAATTATCGCCCAAAATAACTACTAGACGACTAGCCAAAAAGTCCGCTTCTATAGTAGAAATAATCCCGGTGGGATAACGAGTAGTTAAATCGGTAATTTCCTCTTGAATAGCTGCGACTAAACTTTGTTCGGGAGTTAATCGTGGTTTTGCTTTAGTAATCGGGACGGGAATCGGTGCCTCTGGTGCGGTTAATTCTGGGGGGGTTTCGATAATTTCCCCGGCTGCCGGTGGGGGACTAGAGACAACTTCGGGCATATTTTCGGCAATTTCTGCCGGATTTTTCGGTAAACTGATCACGGCTACTAAGAGGATAGTGACTAAACTTCCTGTTAACAAGCCGGTGATTAACCAATCGGGAATTTTTTCGCTAATTCCTGCCGGTAAAAGTCGGCGAATTTTGTTCAAAATTGCCGTCCACCACCCTTCCACCTGCTCGAAATCTGGTAAAATATCGTCGATTCCCTCGACTGCTTCGATGGGAGAATCTGGGGTTAAACTTTGCTCAACTCCGGCGAATTCGTCTGGTTTTAAAGCAGCGGCTAACTGTTGCGTTGAGTTAAGAAGATTATCAACGGCAACTTTTGGGGGTAACACTATCCCCGTTCCCGTGTTAAGTTGGGAAACGATCAAATTTAACTGCTCGATCGCCTCTTGTAGTCGGATCACCGTTTCTGCTTGGCTGAAATTCTCTCGCTCATTTGGTTGAGTCATAATCTTTCTTAACTCGCTGCCATTCTTTTTCAAAATATCATTCTATGCGCCGTTTTCTCAGTTTTTTAACCAGTATTTTCCTTGTCTTCCTGACTGCTTGTGGTAGTGTCACTCCCCCCCAAGAATTTGCCCCCCCTGGAGAAATCGTCACCAAAGCCCTTTTATTACAATTTCGTCACACATCCGATCGCCTTAGTCAATCTTTACAGATCGATGAGCCGTCGGTAAAAATTGCTAAAATTAATGTCACCAGTCTGGAACCGATTTATGTGGGTAATTTGCCCGCTTATCACTTGCAGGGAGATTACGATCTAACTCTACAATTGCCCCATCAAAAAGATACCAAACAACACAACAATTTTGATCTTTATTTACAAAGACAGATCGAGGGGAAAACTTGGCGTTTACTCGAAGAAGTTGCCTCCCAATGGCGCAGCTATTTAGTGAGATAACCGGAAAAAGCCCGGGGATTTTGCTAAGTAGCTGGTTATAATCAAATTGAAGATAGATTTTGGGTTCGATCCCCCCTGCCCCCCTTGATAAGGGGGGTGCCGATAGGCGGGGGGATCTACCCTTGATAAGGGGGGTGCCGATAGGCGGGGGGATCTACCCTTGATAAGGGGGGTGCCGATAGGCGGGGGGATCTACCTTAGCAATGACAATCCTCAAAGGGAAAATTTAGCGATCATGATTACCTGTCCTCGTTGTCAGCACAAGGTCGATAGTCAAGCCTTACAATGTCCCTACTGTGCTAATATTTTAAAGGCTTATGGTCATCCCGGCATGACCCTACATCAAGCTGTCACTGGCGAGTTTTTGTGTGAGACTTGTCTGTATCATGGCGATGATAGCTGTAATTTTCCCCAACGTCCCTACGCTACCAGCTGCACTTTATACAAAAATAGCCAAATAATAGCCGAAAAAATTCCTCCTCTCCCTCTTCCTAGGGTTTTTAAAAATTGGTGTCTCAGAAATAAGGGATTATTGCTATTATTAACCATGATTTTGGGCAGTATTACTTTGGCTTTTATAAACTCACGTCGTTAATTTTTTTGCTGGCGATCGAGCCTTGATATGAATCTAGATCGAACCAGAAAGTTGTGCCAATTCCCACTTCACTAATCAAATGAATTTGACTATAGTGTTTTTCGATAATATTTTTGACGATCGATAATCCTAATCCCGTCCCTTCTAGGGTATGAACGCGATTTTCTACCCGATAGAAGCGATCAAATATAGCAATTTGATCCTCGGCATCGATGCCAATACCAGTATCGGATACTTCCACGCGAATTTTGAGAGTTTCTTGGGGATTATCTTTGCTGATTTCATAGGCACGAATCACCACTTTACCGCCAGCAGGAGTAAATTTTAGGGAGTTACCGACTAGATTAGTTAATACCTGTAAGAGTAGATCATAATGACCTAAAATTGGCAGTAAATTGGCTTCAATGTCCGAGCTTAATTCTAGTCCTTTATCCCTAGCATTGAGTTGATAAGTCCTCAGGGTTTGTTCGATTAATTGTCCGATATCGAGCGCATCTAAGTTATAGTTACGCGAGGATTCTAACCGAGAAAGATCGAGAACATCATTAACCAAACGAGTTAAGCGATCGGTTTCATGATTAGCGGTTTCTAAAAACTCTCTTTTTTCTGTATCGCTGAGATCCTCACCAAATTCTGTCAGGGTTTCAATAAAAGATTTGATGTTAAATAAAGGGGTTCTTAACTCATGGGAAACATTGCTGATAAATTGACTTTTTGCCTCATTTAATTCTGTTTCTCTGGTAATATCCTGTAGCGTCACAGCAATTCCCCGGACATTCTCCCGATACTGATCGAATACCTGAGTTAACAAAATGCGAATTGTGCAGGGTTTCGGGTGAGTTAAAGACAATCTAAATTCCGCTGGTGCATAGTTATTATTTTCCCCATCAATAACAGCATTTTTATGATTTTGATTAGCGGCTTCTTCAGGCTGGAGGGTTTCTCCCGCGGCAATTTGATAGAGGGGTTTAGTTAGTTTAACCGTTAATTCCGAGGGAAAAAGATGTAGAACATTTTTACCGATAATTTCCCGATCTTCCCAGCCAAATATTTCCCGAGCTGCGGGATTAATCAATAATAATTGAAAGTTAGTATCTAAAAGAATCGCCCCATCAGCAATAGTGGACATTAACGTATCTAGTTTGGCTTTTTCGGCGGTCATTTCTTCGATATTTTGTTCTTCGTATCGTTCTAACTTTTCCGCCATTTCATTAAAACTGATAATTAATTCCCCTAACTCTCCTCCTAGTGGTAAATCAACGCGCTGCTTAAAATTTCCCGCTGCAATATTTTTGACCCCGACTAATAACTCCTTGATCGGTTTGGTGATAGTTAAAGCATTAAAAACTGCCCCGAGAATCACCATAGCCCAAATCGAGACAAAAACGGCAATAGTCACATCACGGGTTAGATTAGAAGAAGCCACCACAATAGCGTTAGGATTGATTCCGATCGCTAATACTCCCAAATATTTGCCTTCATGATTCAAGGGAACAAAGACATCGGTTACTTCACCGTCGGGGGTTTTATGCTGACGGATGAGGGGAGTTTCCCCATTTTCGCCATAATTTTCCGGTAATTGAATGCGACGCTCGATCGTCAGGGAATTTTTAACTTCGGCGGTAGAATAGGGAATACCGAAAAATATTTCACCCTCCTCGTTAGCGTAGATCAAATAACGCACACTGGAGGTACTACTATAAAAACGGGCTGAAAAACGGGCTAAATCGGTTAAATTGTCCTCAGCAATGAGGGGGGAGACATTAGCGGCTAATAACAGCCCTAAATCCCTGCCAAAACGGGTATCATTGAGACGCACATCCTGCTGGATCGTGTTAACCGCCCAAAAGGTTAAACCACTCATCAACAAAGAAACGGCTAAAGTAGCCGCAGCCATTAATTTAGTTTGGAGAGTGAATTCGGACCACCAACGGGCGATCGCTTTTCGGAGAATGGGCAGAAAATTAAACACGGTTAGGCAGCATTAATCGGTGTTCTTAAGGAGTCTATCGCTCAAATCGCGGGTTAACATGATTATCTTAACTCATTATTAAGCTGGTAGCCGTTAAACCAGCACTAATCAAAGCCTAAGTCTCCGAGAAAGTTAAGAAATGCCCAAAAGCGCCAATAGTTCTAATTTTAGCCACCCCCGGTACTTCTGTGGTGTAAATACTGAACACACCTAAATTTTGCCGTTGACTAGAGGTTTCGATCGCTGGTTTTAAGATTTGATTTTTGATCACATTTCTGGCTGCCACCGGTAAAGAATCGATCGAGTCACAGAGACTGATTTTCTCGCAAGCGATTTTGTCGGCATGAGCGAGGAGTTTTTCGGCGGCGTATTCGCTGTAAAGTTCTTGTGGGGGATTGGTAAATCCCATAATCCCCGCTATTACCCCCAGGGCGATCGCTCCCTTGAAGAAATTACCCCCCATAGCTACTTAGCTCCTTGATTTTGTCTTCTCCACTCTATTTTGACAAGACATTTTCGATCTGACTAGGGGGCAGTGTTAATTTCTTAAACCAATACCGGGTGCATAGCACTCTAGTACATTTCCTGTGACACTGCAACTAACTAACAGATAATCACAGTGAGAACAGGCGGTGCTAACGAGATGGTGTTCTAAAATATGCTGTCTTTCGGCAAAATTTCCACAATTAGGACAGCGTACTTGTTGCAGGGTGATCATAGCAAACCTCATTAATTAGTTATCTTCTGTATGTAAAGCTAGTTTTTCTTGATCCCAATCGGTTTAAGCCTATTTTTTCCTTGATCCCCATTATGAACTCGATCATCTGATCTGGCTAGTAATTTTTACTAAACTTTGCAATTTTTCTTGAAAAATTTAATAATTTCTTCCTAGGGTTTTTTACCTTGATCAGATAAGTGTCGGTAATTTTGGCAAAGAGAAAACCAGAAAGTGAACTCTTAAACTGCCGATCCCTTACTGCTATAATTACGGCTGAGATTATTGATTATCCTATGAAGTACGCTCTGGTTCACGAGTGGTTAACCCCAAAGGCGACGGGGGGATCAGAATTAGTGGTTAAGGAGATTTTACAATGTCTAGAGGCGGATTTATACGCTTTGATCGATTTTGAGTCCACTAATCCCGATAGTTATCTCTATGGTCGCTCGATCGGGACAACTTTTCTGCAAAACTTCCCGAAAGCGAGAAATGGCGTACAAAAATACTTACCTTTTCTTCCCCTGGCGATCGAGCAGTTAAATTTAGAGGATTATGATGTGATTTTATCCTCCTCCCATTGTGTGGCTAAAGGGGTTTTAATACGACCAGATCAGGTTCACATTTGTTATTGTCACACTCCGATGCGTTATGCTTGGGATTTAACTTTTGACTATCTGGCTAATAGTAAGTTAGGACAGGGATTACCCGGTATTTTCACCCGTTATCTTTTGCATGGTTTGCGTCAGTGGGATGTGATTTCTGCTAATCGTGTGGACTATTTTCTGGCTAATTCCCACCACACCGCTAGACGAATTTGGCGCTGTTATCGACGGGAGGCAAAAGTTATTTATCCTCCCGTACAAATTGAGCGTTTTCCCTACCAAGAGAAAAAAGAAGATTTTTATTTAGTAGTCTCTCGTTTGGTTAGTTATAAAAAAGTCCCTTTAATTGTGGAGGCATTTAATCACTTGGGATTACCCCTAGTGGTTATTGGAGATGGTCCACAAATGGCTTTAATTCGTCAGTTAGCCAGGGATAATATTCAGATTTTAGGGGCAGTGTCCGATCGAATAGTAGCAGAATATATGTCGAAAGCAAAAGCGTTTATTTATGCTGCCTGTGAGGATTTTGGTATTGCTTTAGTGGAAGCGCAAGCTTGTGGTACTCCCGTGATTGCATTTGCTGCCGGAGGTGCTTTAGAAACCGTGCGGGATCTGCGGGAAAATTCTCCCCAGGGAACAGGATTACTTTTTGGGGAACAAAATCCCCAATCTTTGGTAGAAGCGGTTAAATATTTTGTTGATCACGGTGATAAAATTGATCCGGAAGATTGTCGGCAACAGGCTAATAAATTCACTCCTGAAATCTTTCAAAGTAACTATAGTTTATTTGTCGAGGAAAATTCAATGTATAAAAGTTATTGCTAAGTTTAATTAGATCAGTTATCTTAATGGTGAGCTAGGAGGTTTTCGTTTTAGGGAGTCAGTCATCGGTGGTCGATAACCAATTAGGTTATACTTTATTTTGATGAGAAACGTTATATTTTACCAATGGTGAAGATGCAGCCAATGCACCCTAAAATGTAATACTATGGATATTTCTCGAAAGTAGAGATGTACCTTTGCGTTAGACAATCAACTGTTTTTAGAAAACAAAGGTGGATTTTAATATTGCCCTAACCCAACAAAATTAATTTGGTTCTTCGGCAGGTAGTATGCTAAGGACTCTTTGCTTATCCTGAAAACCTTACGCGTCAAGTCCAGTATTTGTGATTGCATAACAAGTGCCGAAGAACCATTAATCTTTGGGAGTGTTATTAACCTTTTTTGCCCGTTATCTTCTGAGAAAGCTTGCGTAATCCAGTCTTAAAAGAAGGTAGACGAAAATAAGCCCTTTCTTTGGTATAGATATGGTAATTAGTCAAAAGTCTGTCTGATAAAATATCCAGTCCTAAATCTAGGTAACGGCTATTTTTAAACAGAACGTTATTAGCATAGAAACAAACAAATTTAAACTCAGGAATCAAAGATTGAATTGTTCTGAGATTAATCTGATTCTCGTACAACTCTCGATCATCATATTCCGTATAAAAATATCTGGTTTTAGCTAAAGTTTCTAAACCACCTCTAATTAACTGTTCTTCGGCTCCCTGCACATCTGCCCAAATAAAATCAACTTCTGTGATATTATTTTCTTCTGCCCAAGTATCCAAGCGCATAGTTTTAACGGTGGTAGAACTATTAAAAGGGACTTGAGGATAAACTTTCAAATGTTCCTGCGGTTTTTTCAGAGAAGAAGAAGCAGCGTGTTTGAGTTTATCACCTACTTGCACACCACTTTGATAAAATACTGCCTCACCATCTTGATCGGATAGAGCCAATTCGTACAATTGAGAGCGAGGATCGTTGACTAGATTTCTGTGTTGTGCAATTACGCGCGGATCGGGTTCAAAACTATAAATTTTGCTTCTGGGAAATTCCTTGAGAAATCCAAGAGTGTCAGTACCCTTGTGGGCACCTACTTCTAAGATAATCGGATTATCTTTTTTCAGCAATTGTTTGATTAGCTTTTTATCCATAAACGGCAGTTATTCAAAAGGATTGTCAAGACTTTAACCTAAAGTTTCCTTGAAGTCAAGTATTTGCAGAAAAATTTTTTAAGCAAGCTTAAGAATTACAGTAGCGAGGACTGGATGTTTTTTGTAGAATAAATATAAGTTGTGATGACAGAAAAGCGAGGATTATAGCCGTGCCTTGGAATCGAGTTAATCAATGGGTAGAAAGACGCTCTTTAGTGGCCCTAGAATCAGCTTATCAGAGAGCGCTGAAAATTAAAGCGATCGAAGATAAACATTTTGGGGGACAAAAAATTTCCCCAGCTGCCGTGGGAGGAAAAAGTGTTTATGATTACTTTCAAAGTACCCTAGAGCGAGAATTATTACAGATACGTTTCGATTTAACTCAAGTGCGTCTGGGTAATTTTTTTAATCCGCAAACTAACCCAGAAAATAATAACATCCTAGAGACTTTAAAGGCGATCGAGGATATTATCGGTAAATATCGCCTAGACTTAGAGGAATTGCTGCCCCCATTACCGAATAATCAAACCCCAAATCTGCCTAATACCAATCTCACCAGTGACACCCCCAGGGATAAAACTAACCAGACAATTTCTCCTGCAACCGGTAATAAATTTTTTAACTTCCAGCAAGAATTAACCCCAGAATACGAACAAACCGTTATTAAACAACTCCGTACCCTGCGACAACAGCAACGTATTGCTATTCGTTTTATCCTGATTATTATTTTAGTTTCTCTCTTGGTGCAGGTTATTAGTAGAAACTTTATTTTTAGCCCTATTTTAAACTATTTGGGTGTGGATAGAGCGAAAATATCAGAAGTTTATATTTCTCAGGAAATTGGCGAAAAATATCTCAGGGAATTTGCTAGACTTCAAGAAATACAAGAAATCAAGCACGTTTTAGGAGTAGCAAAAGTAGGACATGAATCAGAAGAAACCTTTCGAGAACAGGTCGAGGAATTATTTAAAGAAGCGGGTTATGAAAGTCAAGATGGTTGGAAAAACTTACTCTCCGATATAACTGGATTAATAGCCTTTATTGCGATCTTAATTTTTGGTCGTCAACAATTGGCAATTACGCGAGCTTATGTTAGTCGTTATTTTCTCAGCTTAAATGACATAACCAAAGCCTTTATCTTTATTCTCTTTACCGATATATTTGTCGGGTTTCACTCGGCGGAGGGTTGGACGGTAATCTTAGAAACTTTGTTCCGGCACTTTGGTTGGCGCGAGAATATTACATTTATTAGCTTGTTTGTGGCCACGGTTCCCGTTATCCTAGATACCATCTTTAAACTATTAATATTTAATTATCTGACTCGTAAATCTCCCACCGCCGCAACTATCCTAGAAAAGATGAACCAGTAACGCCCTATGATCCTTAGTATTGCCGATACCTTCATTAAAAGACCCGTTCTGACCACAGTTTGCTCGATTTTAATCGTTTTGATCGGAGCGATCGCTGTTCCCTTTTTACCCCTAGAAAAACTGCCCCAGTTGGCATTTATTCAGGTAGCGGTAAATGCCAACTATTTGGGAACCGATGCCAAAACCGTACAGGATAACGTTACCACGGTACTCGATCGCCAGATTAACGGGACAGAACAGATTGTTTATATGCAGTCCCAGAGTACCAACACAGGACAAAGTACGGTGAATGTCTTTTTCCCGGTGGAAATGGATCGTAACATTGCCCAAGTGTTGGTACAAAACCGTGTCAGTACCGCCGCCGCTAGTTTACCGGAAGAAGTGAACCGGCAGGGGGTGACAACCAATACCCAATCCCCCAGCGTTACCCTTGCCTACGGGATTTCCGCCAAACCGGACGAAAAGGGTAATTATCCCTACGATACGGTCTTTTTAAGTAACTTTGTTGACCGAGTCATCGATGCTGAGATTCGCCGGATCGAGGGGGTTGGTAGTACAACAATCATCGGGGAAAGGGAATACGCCCTGCGTTTTTGGCTTAATCCCGATGCTTTAGCCGCTAGGGGTGTATCGGCGGAACAAGTAGTACAGGCGATCCGAGAACAGAATATTCAGGTGGGTGCGGGGACAATTGGCGGTGATCCCAGTCCCGAAGAGCAGCAATTCCAGATCGCCATTCGCGCCGTTGGTAGGGTTGCCACCGGGGAGGAAGCGGAAAATATTGTCGTCAAAGTCGGGGAAAATGGCGATTTAATCCGAATTAAAGACGTAGGACGCGCAGAAATCGGAGCCGAAAGCTACAGTACCGCCGCCTATTTCGACAAATCCCCCGCCGTTGTCTATATCGTCTATCAGTTGCCCGGTTCCAACGCTTGGAATACTGCCAAACTGGTAAAAGAAAAAATGGCGGAACTAGAACCAAGTTTCCCCCCGGGGTTAAATATCGCCATTACCCTCGATAATACCGCCTTTGTCGCCGCTTCCCTAGAAGAAGCCTTTGGCACTCTGGTTGAAGCGATTTTACTGGTTATTCTCGTCATTTTTATCTTCCTTCAGGATTGGCGCACCACGATCATTCCAGCGATCGCTATTCCCGTATCTTTGATCGGAACCATGGCCGTCGCCCTGGCTTTAGGCTATTCTCTCAATAACCTCTCCTTGTTTGCCGTCATTCTGGCCACCGGTTTAGTGGTGGACGACGGCATCGTGATTGTAGAGGCGGTATCGGAAAAATTACGGCAGGGAATGCGGCCATTTCAAGCTGCCCTCGATGCCATGGGTGAGTTAACCTCGGCGGTGATCGCTAGTTCTCTTGTACTGCTGGCAGTTTTTATTCCCGTCACCTTCTTCCCCGGTACGGTGGGGATCGTTTATCGACAATTTGCCGTCATCATCTCCGCTTCAATTATCATCTCCACCTTTAACGCCCTCAGTTTTTCCCCCACCATGTCGGCGATTATCATGAAACCGCCCCAAGGTACCCGCGGACCCTTGGGACTGTTTTTCGAGGGCTTTAATCGGGGTTTCAACGCAGTTAAAGAGGGCTATCGACGCTCGATCGAATTTCTGATCCGCATCCGTTTTTTAGTGTTACCCTTCTTTATCGCCGCCCTCTTTCTCACAGCTTGGAGTTATAGCACCACTCCCCAGGGTTTTATCCCCGAAGAAGACCAAGGTTATGCCTTCGTTTTGGTGCAAGCACCCCCCGGGGTTTCCCTGCGCTACACCGACCAGGTTATCCGTCAGATTAACGAAGAAATTCTCGACGGTATCGAAGAAATCGAACACTTTGTCGGTATGGCGGGCTTTAGTTTTGCTGGAAGTGGCAGCAACCAAGGGCTATTTTTTGTCAAGTTAAAAGAATGGTCGGAACGGCCCGGGGAAGATAAGTCGGTTTTCGGGGTTCTGCGGAAAATTAACCAACAATTAGCCACTAAAGTCCCAGATGCTCGCGCTTTCGCCGTTAATGCGCCCCCCGTGGATGGATTAAGTTCTACTGGCGGTTTCGAGTTATTTATCCAAAACCGCGCTTCTTTCCCCATGGACGCTTTGATTGCCAACGCTAATAAAGTCATGGCCGAGGCCCGAACAAGACCGGAATTATCGGGAATTTTCACCCAATTTACCACCGACACGCCGATGTTGGAACTTTCCATCAATCGCAACCAGCTACAGGCGCAAAACGTCGATATGCAGGCCGTTTTCGGTACCCTGCAAACCTATCTCGGTTCCAACTTCGTCAATCAATTCGTCTTAGGCGATCGCTTGTATCGAGTCTTTGCCCAAGCAGAAGCGGATTATCGTTCTAATCCCGAAGATATTAACCGTCTTTACGTCCGTTCCCGTACCGGGGCCAATATTCCCCTATCGGGTTTAGTTAGCGTCAAACGCTTCACCTATCCACCGATTATCACTAACTTTAACCTCTATCCCTCGATTAACGTTCAGGGTAGTCCCGCCCCCGGTTTTAGTACGGGACAGGCGATCGCAGTGATGGAAGATGTTTGCCGGAAAGTCCTGCAGCCCGGTTTCGGTTACGCTTGGACGGGTACAGCTTTCCAAGAAAAAACTTCCGCCGGGGCTGCCCCAGTTATCTTCGGATTGGCCTTTATCGTGGTTTTCCTCGTCCTTGCAGCTCAGTACGAAAGCTATATCGACCCGATTATCATCATGATTACGGTTCCCCTAGCGATCCTAGGTGCCATGGGGGCCTTACTGTTGCGGGCGAATTTCCTACAAGTGGGTAGTCTCTTCCCTGCGGTGAATAATAATATCTATGCTCAGGTGGCTTTGGTCATGTTGATCGGTTTAGCGGCTAAAAATGCGATTTTAATCGTGGAATTCGCTAACCAGTCCCGTACTTTGGGTTTAAGTATTCCCGATGCGGCAGCTCGGGCCTCGACGGAACGCTTAAGACCGATTCTGATGACGGCTATTTCCGGTTTAGTTGGTTTCTTGCCCTTGGTTATCGCTTCCGGTGCCGGAGCGATGAGTCGTTGGTCCCTGGGAACTGCAATCCTAGGCGGTTATCTGATTTCCACGGTGTTGAGTTTATTTCTCGTCCCGGTGTTGTATGTGCTGATCAAACAGTTCGAGGCCCGATTCCTCTCCTCGAAACCCCCCAAAGATGGCGGTTCTGGCAATAGTAAAACTCCCTCTCTCGATGAGCAAAGGGAGGAAAAAAAATCTGTTGAAGAAGGGGCTATTTCCTCTTTGAAAATCTCTCCTCAGTCCCCGAATGACTAGGGTGTTAGGTTTTAGGGTTTTAGGGTTTTAGGGTTTTGGGGTATTAGTTGAAATTCCCCCACCTCCCCACTTCCCCACCCCCCCACACCCGTTCGGCTGAGCTCACGGCCGAAGCCCACACCCCACACCCCACACCCCATCTCTGATAACTGAAAATAATGAGTCTAGAATCTACTGCTAACGAGGCGATCGCTCATAATTTAGAGCAATTCCTGCTAGTTTTGACCATTTCCTTGAGTGTCGCCACTTTATCGAGAACCGTTGCCTTCCTCCGCAAAATTCCCTACACCCTGCTGTTAGTGATTGTCGGTATGGGTTTAGCTTTTTTAGATTTGCGTCTAGTTAATCTTTCCCCGGAATTAATTCTGGAAATTTTTCTGCCTCCCCTCCTTTTTGAAGCCGCTTGGAATATTCCTTGGGCTAAATTAAAGGAATATTGGGTTACTATCGTCCTTTTTGCCGTTATCGGGGTGATTATCTCCGTTTTGGGGGTTGCCTATCCCCTACATATCTTTGCTAATTTACCCCTATCGATCGCTTTTCTCTTGGGGGCTGCCCTAGCTGCCACCGATCCCGTCTCTGTAATTGCCCTATTTAAAGAATTGGGGGCCAGTAAAAAACTGACGATCCTGATGGAAGGGGAAAGTCTCTTTAATGATGGGGTCGCTGTGGTGGCTTTCGTCCTCTTGGTGGGGATTCCCTTGGGAGTCGATACCTTTTCCGTACCCGTCACGATCGCTCGTTTCTGCACCTTTGTGGGGATTGGCATCGGTGTGGGTTGCGTGATCGGTTTCGGCATTTCCTACCTTACCCAACGCTTCGATCTGCCTTTCGTGGAACAGTCTCTCACCCTAGTTTCTGCATACGGAACCTATCTCGTCACGGAAAAATTAGGCGGATCCGGTGTGATTGGGGTGGTAATTGTCGGGATTATTCTCGGTAATCTCGGTTCGCGCATTGGTATGAGTCCCCGCACGCGCCTGGTAGTTAGCGAATTTTGGGAATTTATCGCCTTTTTTGTCAATTCCATCATCTTTTTACTGATCGGTGATCAAACCCGCTTTGAGAGTCTTGGTAGTCACTTAACCGGGATTTTAATAGCGATCGCCGCTATGGTGGTTTCCCGTCTGTTCTCAATTTTTGGACTAGGGGGAATTAGTAACCTAATTACGGGCAATAAGATCAGTTTCAAGGAAAGAACGGTGTTATGGTGGGGAGGATTACGCGGATCGGTTTCGATCGCCCTAGCGTTAAGTGTTCCCACGTCTATCCCCTACCGTCAAGAAATTATTGACGTGGTTTTTGGGGTGGTTTTATTTACTTTATTGGTGCAAGGATTATCTATACAATGGCTATTAAATGCCCTCAATCTTATCGGTGATCAACCGATTCGGAGCGAATATTCGGCCCTAATTGCTCGTCAGATTGCTTTAACTAGGGTGTCTAATTATCTGCAACAACCAGAACGTTTTCCCGATATCGATCCCGAATTTTATCGCGACAAAAAAACTCTGGTGGAAGGACAATTAAAGTCCTTGGGCGATCAGTTGCAAAAATTACTACAGGAACATCCACAATTAAAAGATGTGGTGGCCGAACAATTTCAAGATACTTTACTCGATATCGAAGCTAATACCTACGCAGAATTAATTCGAGCCGGTCGTTTAAATGAAAATCTCGTTCCCCTTTTAGTGGAGGTAGAAGAAGAAAAAGAGATGGTTTAATGATCAAGTCATGGAAAATCAAAGAATTTTTGCTAAAAATTGCTGAGTTCGATCGGATTGGGGATGATTAAAAAATTCTGCTGGGGGGGCAATTTCCAAAATTAAACCCTGATCCATAAATACCACTCGATCGGCCACTTCTCGCGCAAATCCTACCTCGTGGGTGACACAAACCATGGTCATCCCGGATTTGGCTAAACTTTGCATCGTTTCCAAGACTTCTCGCACCATTTCTGGGTCTAAAGCTGAGGTGGGTTCATCGAATAACATCACCTTCGGCTGCATAGCTAAAGCGCGAACGATTGCCACCCGCTGCTGTTGTCCTCCCGATAACTGAGGGGGATATTTAAGCGCTTGTTCGAGAATACCAACTTTTTCGAGGAGTTTTCTCGCTATTTCCTCCGCTTGCGCTTTTTTCCAACCGCGCACCCACATGGGACCGAGGGTGACATTATCTAATACCGTCAGATGGGGAAAGAGGTTAAATTGTTGAAAAACCATGCCGACTTCCTGACGGATTGCCTCGATATTTTTCAGGTTGTGGGAAACAGTTATCCCGTCAATAATAATGCGGCCTTTTTGATAGGATTCTAACCCGTTAAAAGTGCGGATAAAGGTGGATTTTCCCGAACCCGACGGCCCCATAATCACGACAACTTCCTGTTTATTCACAGTGAGATTCACTCCCCGTAAAGCATGAAAGCGGTTATCATACCATTTTTCCACCGCTTCGGCAATTATAATCGGTTCACTGTTGTGAGATTCCATATTTTTGAGAGTTTATTGATTGTCTGTATCGGGAAACCACTGTTTCTCAAGAATTTGTCTCAGAGAGTAGGGACAAATTATCGGTAAATTTTTTAATCCTGTCTTTTTTTCGGCAATTAAGCGAGCGTTTTCATAGATATTTTCTAACTCTAGTTCTAGTTCTAGAAATTTACTTAAATTGGTGGTGAGCTTATCTTCTAATTGTACTCGAAAAGTGATAATCTCTGCCGCCCAATGATTACTATTTTTTCTTTTTCTGTTGTCCAAAATTGATAGAGTAACAGATGGATTATCATTTGTAAACTTAAACTTTTAACAGCAGTTTTTTCGCTTCGTCCCAAAGCTGCCAACTCCTCGATTAAATGTTCGTAATCTAACTGATCTAACTGACGATTTTTTAATAACTCGATCGTCTCGCTTAACCAGCGATCATACTCCCGTTCATAAAGCTGTTCTAAAGCAAGCATTGTCTTTGATCAAATGGCGACATTATTAAAAATAACCCATTCCTAGAAATGATAGCACAAAATATCCGGATGGCACGGGATTAGTGTAAATATTTGTGAATTAATGATGATGACAGTCAAAAATGCTTGACCCTGAGGTAAAAAAAGGTTAAATTATGGTTAGGCTGAGAACCCACACATCCTAGATAATGAGGCTATCATGGATTTAATCGATAAACTCAAAGCAATTGCCCAAAAAGTTGAAACCTCTCGTTCTCAAATCCAAAACGAACAGGCAACCAAAACAGCTTTTATTATGCCTTTTTTGCAAGCATGGGGTTACGATGTATTCAATCCCATGGAAGTTCACCCCGAATATAGTGCCGATTTAACTGGATTAAAAGGGGAAAAAGTAGATTATGCTATTTGTTTGGACAATCAACCGATTATTTTGATGGAATGTAAAAGCTGTCATCAAAATCTTGAGCATCCTAAACATAGTTCCCAACTGCATCGATATTTTAACGCAACTGGAGCTAACTTTGGAGTTTTAACTAATGGGATTATCTATCGGTTTTATACGGATATCGTCAAGGATAATATCATGGACGATAAGCCATTTTTTGAGTTTAACATTCTCGACTTTGACGACTCTTCTGTTAACGAATTAAAACGATTTTCTAAATCTAGCTTTAATTCTGACGAACTAGAAGAGGTTGCTCGCAATTTATTGCACACAAAAGAAGTTAAAAAAGTGATTGCCCAGCAATTAAATGATCCTTCCCCCGAATTTGTTAAGTTTTTTGTTAGTCATGTGTATTCTGGGGTGAGAACTGCATCGGTTGTCGAAAAATTCAAAGAAATTATTAAGCGTTCTCTCAAAGAGTATATCAATGATATCATCAAAGAAAAATTTGAGGAAGTTTTAGGAAAAGAACCTGAAACAAATCCTCCTGATACACCAGCATTAGAAGATACTCCACCAGAAGAAACAGGGGAAGATAAAATTAATACGACCCCCGAAGAATTGGAAGGATTTTACATTATTAAATCAATTCTACGGGAAGAAATCAATACCGCACGCATTCAATTCAAAGACACTAGAAGTTATTTTGGTATCAACTTAGATGGAAAAGTAACCAAAACAGTCTGTCGTCTGCGCTTCCATGAAAAAACTGGCAAGAAATCAATCAGTATTCCCGATAACGTCGAAACTGGTAAAGAAGCAACCACGAATATAGACAGTCTTGATGAAATTTATGGAGTCGCTGAATTTCTGAAATCTCGTATCCGCTATCTGACTCAAGATACTTATAAAAGCAAGTCAGAAAAAACGGAAAGTATCTAAAATAATTAGTCCCTATCTCTTTAATGACCGCAATATTTCTGATGATTGGTGGATTAGCGAGCAAACTTCAACACAAATACCATCACTACAAAATCTCTTAACTTTCCTGAAACAACTACTCAAAATGGAGTTGATATAATTATATTTATCTGCTGAAAACTTGGGGAGTTATACCAATTCTCCAAAGTCTGACTACAGAAGTTTAATCCCCCTAAATCCCCCTTAAAAAGGGTGACTTAAATTCGATGTGTAGTTTTCATTTAGAGAAATGGTATTATACTAAATCCGTTGAGTATAGGCTACATATCAGGATAGGCAAAAGGCACTCATGCAAAAGGGGGAATAAATAATCAGTCTTTGATAACCAGATTTGGTATAAATTAAGTCTGTCAAAGCTTAGAAAAAAAGCGAACTTCTCTGGGGAGAAATTCGCCTTAATTTCCAGAAATTCTGAATTTAGCCAAAAATTAATTAGGCACGAGCTTCGAGACGACCGTAGAAAATGCCGCGAATTTTCACTTCTTCAGCATCTTTTGCGCCTAAATCGGTGTCGGAAGGCTGTTCACTTTCAAAAACACCAGCAAACTCGCCGGTAGAAGCGTCAACTTTAGTTACCTGTAAAGACATAGTACCTTTACCCAGTTCCGTCGCTTTGACGTTAGCACGCTGGAAATCTTGACTATCAGCACTAGCGGGTAAAGCGACAGCATTATCATAACCCGTCACCACACCCCGACCTTTGGGATCTAAGAAACCAGCGCCACGATAGGAGGGAACTTTAAAGTCGCCTTCAAAATCCGTGGAACTGTTAATCGAGTTAAAGCCGGCTTCGGTTTTGCCGGTGAAACCTTTAATGGTAAAGAAGAGGGGAACTCTTTCACCTCCGGGTAATTGTACGGTAATGGGTTGGAAATCGATACCGTCTTCTTCCTTGAGGGTTAAAACACCGTCTTCGCCTACGGTTAAACTCGCTGTCATCTGTTCTAAACTGGTGGTATCTCTGGTTAAGAGTTTACCCGGGATAAAAGTGGCCGCTTCCCGCTTATTAATGGGTTCACCCTTGACAAAATATTCTTGGGGTTCCAAGCATAAATCTGTCACCACATAACTTTCGCCGCGTTCTAAGGGGAGAGTACCCCGGGTGAACTCGGAAATCTGCGGACATTTGTTAGCTAATCCCGTGTTTAAAATTTCATCATAGGTTAGCTCGTTTCTATTCAGGACGGCACTAGGCGCGTCGCTACAAGCTGTCAACACCCCCAAGCACAAGGCTAAAAAGGCAACTAACAAGGCACGAAATCTCATCTATGTCAACCTCTCTTTGTCAATCTTTACAATTACTACCCTTGATCCATAGCCTGATGAATTATCGAATCGGTCGGGCCAATTCATCGAAACTCAGTTTATCAAAGATCCGTGACCATTGAGAAGATGGGGGACAGGAGACGGGAAACAGGAGGCAAGAGGCAAGAGGCAAGAGGCAACAGTAAAGAGATTGGAGGAGATTCGGCTAATCGAAGAATAAGCAGTTTAAATACGTCTTAGCTTAGGAGTCAGTCCCGATGAAAAAATTTTCACCACCACAGATGAAAGAGGTTTCCTTCCCCACACCCCACACCCGTTCGGCTGAGCTCACGGCCGAAGCCCACACCCTACACCCCACTTCCCCACTTCCCCACTTCCCCACTTCCCCACACCCGTTCGGCTGAGCTCACGGCCGAAGCCCACACCCCACACCCTTTTTCAAGTCAGAAGGCTCTAAGTAACTCATAGCTGATGACTGATATGATTGGTGTGACTGTTTTCAGATGCAGAAATTTCGATGAATAGCCCATTGCCGGGAGATAATAGCCAATTAGATAGCCAACTACATTCCCTTGTAACGACGGTGACAGCGATCGCCCAAGAACAGCAGGGAGATTGTAACGGTTTGTTAATGTTGCTGCGAACTTTAGAAAATTTACATCGGCAAATTCGCGAGCAGATGTTCGAGCCATCTTTACCCAATACCCGTAAGGACTTATACGGATTACTCCGGGATATCGAGGAAACCGGGGGATGGCCCTATATAGAACGGATGAAGTTACAAATGTTAATGGAAAAATTATTAGCCAGTGAAGTCGGCGCGCTCGATTCGGCGGCAAAAACCGATGATCGGGAAAAATGAGTTTCCAGAGGTTACGGAGCGGGTTACAGTATTGGGAAAATGGATATTTTAGGGGTAGTTCGTAAATCATGACCACCGTGAACCCGATTAAATTTGGAACCGATGGCTGGCGCGGGATTATCGCCGCCGATTTTACTTTCGATCGAGTCGCTCTGCTCGCTCCCTTGGCGGCTCAGGTTTTAGCGGATAATTATGGTCAGATCACGGGTTCGCGGACGATGATCGTCGGCTATGATCGGCGGTTTATGGCGGAGGATTTTGCTCAAACTGCGGCGGAATCGCTGCAAAAAGCAGGTTTTGATGTGCTTCTCTCCCAATCCTATGCTCCCACTCCCGCTTTTAGTTGGGCAGCTCGATCAGAAAATGCTCTCGGTGCGATCGTGTTAACCGCCAGTCATAACCCGGCTAAATATCTCGGTTTGAAAGTTAAAGGTTATTTTGGTGGTTCTGTCTCGCCGGAAATTACCCAACAAATTGAAGCTTTATTGTCTAATCCGCCCCAATTTAAGGCCAATGCAGGTAAATTAAGCACTTTTGAGCCATGGTCAGGTTATTGTCAGGGTTTACGCCAAAAAGTTAATATTGCCGCTATTGCCGAGGCGATCGAATCGGGACAACTAAAAGTTTATTCCGATGTCATGCACGGTGCGGCGGCTACCGGTTTAGAGCGTCTTTTGGGGGTGGGGATCACGGAATTACGCGGCAATCGCGATCCTTTGTTCGGTGGCGGCTCTCCGGAACCTTTGCCGAGAAATTTGACGGAAATTATCGATAAGCTGGCTCACAGCGCCAATTTAGCCCCTTTACGAGTAGGTTTGGTCTTCGATGGGGATAGCGATCGAGTGGCGGCGATCGATGGTCAGGGGAATTTTTTAAGCACCCAAAATCTCATCCCGATTTTAATCGAGCATTTAGCCGGCAAAAAGGGAATGAGAGGGGAAATTGTCAAAACGGTGAGCGGTTCCGATTTAATCCCCAAATTAGCCAGTTTATACGGTTTATCGGTCTTTGAAACTCCGATCGGTTATAAGTATATCGCCGATCGAATGTTGACCACTCCTGTGTTAATTGGTGGGGAAGAGTCGGGAGGTGTCGGTTATGGTACTCACATTCCCGAACGGGATGCTTTATTATCAGCTTTATACGTTTTGGAAGCGGTGGTAGAATCGGGCCAAGATTTAAGCGATCTTTACGCGCAATTACAGGATAAAACTGGTTTTTATTCTCAGTATGATCGCATTGATTTACCCCTAGCTAATATGGAAGCTCGCGATCAGTTAATTACTGCTTTGGATCAGGAACCCTTAAGGGAAATTGCCGGTAAACAAGTGACTGATTGTAATCCTATAGACGGTTATAAATTCCGTTTAGAAGATGGCAGTTGGTTGTTAATTCGCTTTAGTGGTACAGAACCGGTTTTGCGTCTCTACTGTGAATCTTCAACCCTCGATCGAGTTCAGGAAATTCTCGCTTGGGCAAAATCTTGGGCTACCTATATCTAATAGAAAACGGGTTTCTTGAAGAAACCCGTTTTCTATTCTATTATTTTTTAACGCATTCAATAATACAAATATCTTCTTGAGTCGGAATAATTCGATTTAATTTTAGTCCCGCTTGACTCAACAATTCCTCAAATTCCTCTGCGGTTCTTTCCTTACCTCCCGGACACATAACTAACATATTTAGGTCTAACATTTTAGCGGCCGAAGGATTATTACCCGCAGGAACAACCATTTCCAAGACCAAAACTTTACCGTTACTATCTAAAGCTTGACAACAGTTTTTCAAAATAGCAATCGCTCGTCGATCATCCCAATCATGAATAATATGTTTTAATAAATAGCCATCTCCTCCCGATGGTACGGATTCAAAAAAATTACCGCCAACGGGTTGACAACGATGGAGAATGCCGTGTTTTTCTAAAGTCGGTTGACAATGGGAAATTACATATTCTTCATCAAAAAGAATTCCTTTGAGGTGGGGATATTGCTCTAGGATTGTCCCCAACATCTCACCGTATCCCCCACCCACATCTACTAGGGTTTGAAATTCCGAGAAATCATACACGGCTAAAATAGCTTTCTCCTCCGACAAAGAAAAACTATTCATCGACTGTTCAAAAATCTCGGCATCTAGCGGATGGGTTTGAAAATATTCAAAGACCCCCATCCCAAAGACATCATCAAAAGATGGTTGTCCCGTTTTAATACTATGTAACACATTTCCCCAAGCTTGATAATGGGGGGCTTCTCCTAACATAATCGCTGTCGCTTTTACTGACCGGGGATGGTCACTAGATAAATGTTCAGCTAAGGGAGTTAGTATAAACTGTTGAGATTCAGTTTCTTGAAAAATTCCCACACTAGCTAACGCTCTCATCAGTCGATATAAAGCAGCAGGATTAGTCTCCGTTAGGGAGGCCAACTCTTGACAAGATTTCGCTCCTTTGGTTAAATGCTCGGCTAGACTTAATTTAGCCGCAGCATAGATGGCCTGAGATAGCCAGTAACCCGAAACCATTTGGGTTAATTGAAGATGAAGAGGGGGTTCAGGTAAGGACATAAGCGACTTTTACGGGAATAAAATTAAACATTACCATATAGAATAAGCTGCCCGCGCATTTAAATTGCCTGTTGAATGAGGCACTCTTGCAAGGGTCAAGACCCACCTAACTCCCCCAACTTCGGGGGGTTGAGGGAGATTCAGCTAATTTCTAAACGCAAGTAGAGAGATAAACACAAAATTTCAATCCAAAATTTAAAGCGTGTTTCCATTCAATTAATTTCTAAGCGCGAGTAGAGAGGTTAATTCATGAATTAACCCTACAAATGTTTCCATTCAATCAATTTCTAAGCGCAAGTAGAGAGCTACCATCACCAGACGGTGGCCTGTTCACTCCGTCCGTTGTCAGGCATTCCGCTCAAATCTTTTTTATCCTTCCATTTTCCGCCCCAATTCATTTGCTCGTCTCGTCCCTTATTATCGCATTGCCAACAAGCGTGAGCCACACAACGTTATAAGCTGTACTGAATTTAAACTGCCTATTGGAAATTTTAGGACAAATGCTCAAACTGCCTCTCCCCGCTCCTCTGCAATCTTAACGAATAATTTAGATAGTCAACAGCTTACCTGTCCTTGTGTGGCTTGCGTCGTCTCACGCAGGATTGGGTTGGCGAGGATAGATCTGATCGGCGCGGTTGAACAAGATCCAGCTGGTCAGAATGTACTTGTCTTGCGACTCCGGCACATTGCCGCGATGGGTGTGGGTAAAACTGGCGGGAGCGATCACCATCGTCCCAGAGGTTGGCTTGAGCTTCCGTTCTTGGTACAAGAACTCCGTCTCACCACCGCGCTCTACATCGTTCAGATAGAACATAAACAAAAGGACGCGATGGAGCGTCTCAGCAGCTGGGTCGCAAGGATAGATTTCCGAATGCCAGTAGTAGTAACCACCGAGACTCTTCCAGTATTTCTGAACGTTGATCGCTCCCGGTCGAAACATTCTGAATAGGTACTCGGCGAGTTCCGGGTCTGATGCCGCCCCAACATCCGCAGCTGTTAACGGCCTGAGCAGTCCAGTAGCCCGATCTTGCAAGCTTAATGCAAACGCACTGGTGATCAAGTATGGATACTTGCGAATGTACAACATCAGGTGACGCAGTGTGCTGTCGAGTATCTGACTGTGCAAATCGCTCCACTCGGAGAGGCCTGTGATGGTGATGTCGGTGCTGTTCTTCTTGGATTTGTCGACTCCATGACCGATGCGTCCATCCGACTTGCGATCGCTGGCCTCGAAACGATGCCTGATCTCTTCGCACAATTCGGGGGGTAAAGCATTTTCGTACATCTCGATAAAGTCAGTTGTCATTCCAGTTTTCCCACCCCAAAGCCCTAGATACCTACGCACGCGGTCACGGATCCCATCTGGTTGATTATTATAACAGGTTTGCGTTGCATCAAGACCTTTGCCCGTATCTGGAAAAAGGCAGATGCACGCTGAGGCAAAGGTTTCACGTTTCCATTCAATTAATTTCTAAGCGCGAGTAGAGAGTAATTATGTAAGGATGATTCATGAATCATCCTTACATTTCCATTCAATTAATTTCTCTACTGATTAGAGAGGAAAATGAAAACAACAAAAAGGACTATTCATCTAATTAAGTGTTTCCATTCAATTAATTTCTCTACTGAGTAGAGAGTCATAGCACAAAAAACCCGATCTAAAAGATTGGCATATTTCCATTCAATTAATTTCTCTACTGAGTAGAGAGATACCTAACCGACACACCGAGATCTTGAGGAAACGTGCTTTTCCATTAACTTCTAAGTGCGAGTAGAGAGGGCCAGTAGGCAAACGCCTGACCAGGATTAGGGTTCAGAAGCTAGTTGCGACCAATAGACTAATTATAGCTACATATAGTCATACCGTTAAGCGCATAAACCCCAAAATGCTTGTCCTGTGCTAGATCGAGGGATTTTACCAGATAACGAGGTTGTAGCCACCCACCACTAAGCTGTTGACTATCTAAATTACTGGTTAAGACTGCAAGAGAGAAGGGAGCAGGGAGAGGAAGCTCGATCATTTGTACTAAAAATCCCAATACGCAGTTTAAATTCAGTAAAGTCTATCCAAATATAATAATCATAGAAAAAAATCTATACTAATAGAAACTCAGACAGGATAAGCTTTTGAAGCCTTTTACTAAAAATCTTTTAAATATCCTGTTATCTTCAAGGATTCCTAGGGCATATTAAGTGTAACGAGAAGATCAGTCGGCAAAAAGTTGAGGCGTTTGTGGCTCTGGGATACTGGCAAGCGAAAATCTGGGGATTACTACAATATCCCGTCTTGAAAGCACTACATAGCAACTCAGGACGCGGCGGTGACAGCTTTTGGAGAGATTTAGAAGTAATGAAGTTGTGGGGAAAACATAACCCCGAAGAATCGACTAAAAAAATTCTTAAACAAATCAAACTAGCTGACTATATCACCTCGGCCAGTGATCGAGCCGCAATCTCTAGTTTAACCCAATTCGTTAACTACGATCAACGAACAGGTCTAGAATTGCGTCATCTCCTCTCCGGAGAACCCTTAAATCTCAAATTAGCTAACACAACCCATAAGAAAATCGCTTCTAACCGCACAGATTACTTAAAAGAACAGGAAAAACGGCTATTTAACCAAATTCCCGACAGATTACGCACAGGAATCTCAGAAAACGAAGCTAAAGAACTATTTTGGTGGTTATGGCGCTGTCTTCCCCAAGCGGCGACGAAATTACTCGATGACGAAAATCTGCTTTTAATGCCCGCCGAAACCAGAATACCGGACGGATCGATCTGGAGTCATGCCAGTTTAACGGCGGCCATCGCCGGGTCCCTAGCGGGATATGATCTCACCTCCGAGGATGTGGTCAATAAATGGCCGACGGGAAAACAATTATCCCACGCTTATCTCGTTAGTTTCACCTTTTCCCCTGTGCAAGAACTAATCAAAGCCAGCCGCAAAATGCGCGATTTTTGGGCAGGTTCTTGGATTCTGCACTATCTATCTGCTCAAGTCTGCTGGCAACTGGCCCAACAATACGGTCCCGATAGTTTGATCTATCCCTCTCTCTACGCACAACCCTTAATCGATCGATGGTTACTAGAGAAATATCCCGATTTTAAACCCTGGATCGACCCACCGGGCGATCGACAATTACTAACCGCCGGATTTCCCAACATTATTATCCTCGTCTTGCCCAAAGATAAAGTCGCGGCGGCCATGCAAACCGCTAAATCTAGCTTATTAAAAGAATGGAAAGAAATTAGTCAGCAAGTTTTCGAGAAACTTCAATTAAAAGAAAATAGTCGTACCTGGGACAGTTGGTTAAATGCCCAATGGCAAACCTATTATGTGGGGGTTCCCATCGGTAGAGAAGATCAACCCCTCACCAGTGACGAAATTTACCAAGAAAATGAAAATATCGACGAAAATCAAGCCGAAGACCCAGAAAAAGCGCAAAGCTGGCCAGATAAACAAAACGAACTTTATAATCTCTACGATCAAAAAGCTCTCTTCTTAGAAAAAGAGCGGGAATTTCTGCAAAAAGCCGGAGAATTACGTCTTCAGAAGTGGAAAAGACTTTCTTTTAGCTCTAATGTTGGTTCTTGGTGGAGTAGCGCTTTCGAGCAAAACCTTTCTGCCCTTGCTGCCGTCAAAAATGCCCGTGATTGGCAGATTCCCACTGCTTTCGGTCCGCGTTCCACCATTTCTGGACTCGGACCTGTCGTCCATCCCGATGGTAACAACGATTGGATTAGCGAAAAAGCAAGCAAAGAATACTGGAAACGAAATGCCGGATTATTCGATGGTATCGAACAACTCAACGCCACCGAAACCGTTAAACGGGGATTACACCTAATCCTGCCAAAACTTTTAAAAAATAGCGACCAAAAGCGTCTAGATGCCGCTTATCCTGATTTAACTGTGGGAGTCGCAGGTTATCTCAAAACAGGTGGTGATCTAGACTATTTCCATCGAGTTTGTCGCACCATTTCTCGTAAGTTAAGAGAAGACGGCAAAAAGATTCCCCCGGCACTTACCCAACCGTGGGGAATTCCCTACATTGACGATCACATCGAACCAGAATATAAACGTTATCACCCTCGTTTTCTCAATGCGGGATGGTTAGTAGAAGAACTAGAGATTGCCGATGAAGAAGTGGCTAATTATCGCCATCAATTCAGCCAATTAATTGACCAAAACTATCCCAACAATAACCCAGCTGATTGGTATGTTATCGCCGCAGGAGATGGTGACGGAATGGGGGAATGGTTAAAAGGCAAAAAAATGAAACCCTATCGAGAATATATCGCTAAGTCACTTCATCAATACGCCGATCATCCCCCGACCGAAACCGATACCCTAGAAAAAGAAGTGCAGAAAGCTTTTGCCGATTTTGTCACCCTCGATAAACGCATCGGACCATCTACTCATAGCGCCCTCAGTCGCGCCCTTTTAGACTTCTCTAATCAACTCGTTCCCTACCTCACCGAACAGCGTTATGCGGGACGCTTAATCTATGGTGGCGGCGATGAAGTTCTCGCCTATACTAATCTCTGGGAATGGGATAAATGGTTATGGGATATCCGGCAATGTTTTAAGGGAGAAAAAGACCCCCATGGGGAATTTGATAACGCCGGTGACTATTGGCAATGGCAAGGCGAAAAACCTGCCGAAAATCTGGCAAAACGTCCCCTATTTACCATGGGAAAGCGGGCGACTATCAGTTTCGGTATTGTCATCGCTCACTATTCTGTCCCCCTTGCTATCGCCCTAGAAAATCTCTGGGAAGCCGAGAAAAAAGCCAAAGAACACACCTATAAAGGCTTTGACGGCAAAAAAGTCAAAAAAGACGCTGTACAAGTGCGCGTTCTCTACGGCAACGGTAACGTCCTTGAATCTACGGCTAAGTTTGATGTTTTCCCTCTCTGGCAAAAACTTCTGGCCGGTAATTCCGATGCCAGTTTATTCGAGGCAGTGGCCAGCCTTTGGCAACAGCATCCTGTGCCGATGATAGAAGCGATCGAGGTTTGGGTAAATGCCTTCTCTACCCGTCGGGAAAATCTAACAACAGACAACAGAGAATTTCAAGAAGATCTAACCAACTTTCTCAAACATCTTTGGTTAACCACGGAAAATGATCCTAACGATCTTAACGAAGCCGTGGGTAGCTGGATGAAATTAGCGGCTTTTATGACTCGAAAAAGACAGATTAAGATCGGAGATTCCCTTTCATGTATTGGTACACAATCACTCCCCTAGATGTACTTCTCTTACGCGATGCGAAACCCTTTAGCCCCAAGGAAAGAGCTTGGGCTGGAAGTACATTTCCCCCCAACGGTCACACGATCGCTGGGGCTTTAAGCGCTTTACTAGATCGCTCTAAAAATAGCTATTTTAAAATCACTGGTCCATTCCTATCTTTTGCCGGAGATACTTTATATCTACCCCGTCCTTTAGGATTCGCCAATTCTGATCCATTAATTCCTATTTCTTGGAGTGATAATTTAACGATTTCAGAAAACCATATATTTTGGGATCGATCAAAACCCGCCCCCTTAGCTAAGACTGAACTTCGCAAAAATTGCCAAAATCGAGAAAATCAAGAGGAAGAAGAGAACGAAAGTAAATATCGTCAGTATCTACCTTGTGAAGTTATTCTCGATTATTTAAAAACAGGAGCGATCGATCCCTCTCAGTGGTTAGTCAAGCATAAAGGAGAAGATAAACCCTGGCGAGAAGAAATTCGTTCCCATAACGCCATAAAACCGGGAAGCAAACGGGTAAAAGATGCCGATGGATACTTTGTGGAAAAAGCGATCCGAATGCTACCCGGTTGGAGTATAGCGATCGGAATCGATGTTAATATTCCCACTCCCACAACTTTACGGTTAGGAGGAGAAGGACACCGAGTTATGCTGGAAAAATGCGATCAGTTAGGTCAACAATGGGAACAATTAAAACAACAATCTGATGAGAACTTTAAACAAATAAAAAAAGCGATTGCTTATCTCGTTACCCCCGGTATTTTCGAGCGACGTCACGATAATAATCAAGCCATTTGTCGCTCTTGGCCCTGGGAATGGAAACTCGCCCATACTGTTAATAGTAATCAGAAACCGGGTAATCTAGTCAGTGTCGCAACCGATCGAGCTATCCCCATCAGTTGCCGCATTCAATCAAAAGAAAATATTAGCATTCCCGCCCCCCAAGTCTTCGCCGCCCCCCCGGGTAGTCAATACTATTTAAATCAACCCGAGCGCCTATTTCAAGATCAGCCCGATAGTCCCGAATATCACCAACGCTGGCGCAAATTAGGCTACTCGGAATTACTTTGGATCAACTATAAGGAGAATAGTTAACCTACAGGATCGAAATAGAAGTGCTGAAAATTGCGTTAATGATTCTGATGACAAACAATCAAAATGGTCATTATCTCACTTAAACAGAGACTTTTAGCTCTCTTAGGTTTGGTGGGTAAAATGTATTCTAAGATACAGTCTTGCTGTCTCTGGAGTGGAAGGAACCACTCCAGAGACAGAGGACACAAAGATTGATCGCTTCTATAGTTAAGTTAAACTGATCAAACAAAGAATAAGCGAGCCGACTTTTTGCCCTTACTCGTTTGATTACTCCATGATGCCATAACTTCTGGGGCCAATGCCCTTCAAACTGGTGACAGAAATCATCTACAGGATCAAATAAAGCCTTTAAACTAAATATTAGGACAGGTTATCGGAATTTTAGGTTACTTTCAGCTTACTAACCGTCCTTTTCCTTATCCTGAACTCAGGTTAATTAATCATGAACTTAATTCACTTTTATCTACTTTCTCCCCTACACACCGGAGGAACCACTCAAGAGGGGAATCTAGTCGGTATTGCTCGTGAATCCCATACCACTTTACCCTATGTTCCCTCCAGTACAATTCGCGGGAAAATCCGTTCTTTAGCTACCGAAGAAACCCTAAAATTTAAGTTATTCGGTAATGACATCGATCAAGATCCAGAAAACTTGGTACAGGGAGACATCTGGATAGGGGATGGCTCGATTCTCTGGTTGCCCGTCTCTTCTCTAAGTCACGGTGTCGTCTGGATCACTTCGCCTTTACTTCTCCGTCGTTGGACAAGATTAACTAATCCTCGTCTGACAATTCCTCCCGAATATAGCTGTAGTTTTAAAAAGGCCAACACGAACGTCTATCTCAAGGATGCCATTCTCAAAGATAATGATCTAAAAGACTGGTCAACTTGGTCAATTTTTATTCCCAAAAACTCTGTCAGCAGTAGCATTAATAAAGTCTTAGTATTACCCGATCAGCATTGCACGACTCTCATTCAAATGAGTTTATGGCGACAATTTAAAATTAAATTAGATAAGCATAAATCCGTCGATGGTGGATTTCGTTATGAAGAAGCTATTCCCCCCGATACCTTAATGTATTTTCCTTGGGGTGTCACCTCTCAAGCTAATAAAACCAGACAACAATCCCAAGCTGATTTTAAACGGTTATTAGCAGATAATGACATTCTACAAATCGGCGGACAAGAAAGTTTAGGACGCGGTTTCATTCAACAATTGTAGAGGTAATTTATGACAGCTAATCTTGCCTTAGCTAAATGGTCAGTGGTCGATTATCATCGCATGATTGCGGCGGGAATTTTAATTGATCGGCGTGTAGAATTACTGAATGGAGATATTCTCGAAATGAGTCCAGAAAGCCCTTTACACAAAGATAGTGGAGAAGGATTAGCTAATTTTCTCCGTCAACGTCTCAAGGATAAAGCATGGGTAAGAGAAGCGGGTCCAATTACCCTAGAAAACTCGGAACCTGAACCCGATATCGCTGTAGTTCTTCCCCCTCGTTCTCGCTATCGAGATCATCATCCCTATGCCGATGAAATTTTTTGGTTAATCGAAATTTCTGACTCAACTCTCAGTAAAGACTTAACCGAAAAAAAACGCATCTATGCCCAAGCTGGTATTGCAGAATATTGGGTAGTTGCCATCAAAAATCGAGAGATTTATGTTTTCCGTCAACCCATAAATTCTGATTATCAATATCAAGAAAATTTTAGTAAAGGAACTTTATTTGCTGCTGCATTTCCCGATATTGTTATCTCTCTTGATGCCCTTTGGTCAGGGAATATTTTTTAACTTTTGGAGCCAAAATAACCATGACATTCGACCCTAGAACGATTAGCAATCCCGTGTTCAAGGCCTTACAAGAATTGTACTTAAATACTGGTGATGATAGTCGCCGCAAAGAACAAAAAAAACAAGCTCTTGAACTTTATATCTATCTTTCGACTTGGGGAATGATGCGCCTAAAAGCTGAGGAAACTACCCTAAATCAAGAAGGAAAAAAAGAGGTCGTTAAAAAGTATTTTCAATGCCTAGAAGAGTTATCTCAAATAAATAATCTTTCTAATTCTCAAGGATTAACTACTCTCAAAGATTTATCTACTGATGATTATCTGGGGTTAACGGGTTTAGGATTGGAAATCGCTCAAGAATTTAGCTTCTGGGCTAACGCCATCTATTCCGATGTGGAAAGTGGCGACTAGCTCAGACAAATTGTCACCACAGTTTTTATCATTCATTAAACCAGAAAGAAAATTTATAATTATTATGTCCCATAGCCCCTTACCACGCCCTAATCGCCTCCAAAAACCCACCCTAAAAAATCTGGCTATACAGCAGCAAAATAATCACCAATCCCCCCAACAGCTCCCCGGGGGTGGCGGTGGCGGCAATAATAATCCTCCTCAACCCTCACCCTGGTTAAACACCGAAAAGGAACCTCAACCTGACCAATCAGCCAGTTTTGTCGAATATCTCCGTTGGATGCGTGCTGCTGACTATCCACACAAAGATGCGACTAAAACCCAAATTCTGCAAAAAGCCCAAGAAAATGCTAACTACACTCAGCGTCTTGACCAACTCAATCAGCGTACCCAACTGTTAGCGAAAGACGGAATCACTTTTCAAGTCAAATCCACTTGGCGCATTCGTGTCGGTGGTCATCGCGGACCGGAAGGTATTCTTTTACCTGCTTTTGATGGCCTCGGAATGCCCTATATTCCATCTAGTACATTGCGCGGTGTTGCCAGAACCCAAGCCATCCGAGAAATCATGGCGGAAAATAATCTGGAATGGAAAGAAGCTGAGGAAAAAACTGCTCCCTATTTTGGTGATATAAACGCCAAAGAGAAAAATAAAACGGGTAAAGTTATCTTTTTTGATGCCTATCCTTTACCGACTAAAAATGGTGGATTAGAAATAGACATGACTAATAATATTTGGTCATGGAAAGATGATTCTATGCAATATTCTCCTAACCCTAATCCTTTTTTATCTCTCAAAGAACCAACTTTTTTAATTGGTTTACGTCTAGCTAGTAACTGTGAGGGTAAAAAGATACTTGAACAGGTACAACAATGGCTTAATAAAGGGCTACAGCTTGGTATAGGTTCACAGGTAAATAGTGGTTACGGTGAATTAAAGCCAATTGATGATAATATTCATCCTGATAATAATAAAAATGACAACGATTCGAGTTTTTATCGATTAAATTTCGAGCTAGAAGGTCAATTAATTCATGGTTATCAAAGATTCACCCAATGGCAATGGAATGACCGACGCAATGAATGGCAAATGCGGAGCGCACCCGTTGCAGAAGTTCGTCCGACAGCCTTTAAATCGATGCTGCGATACTGGTTTCGTGTTTTGGCATCTGGAGTTTTACCTATTAACGAAGTTCGAAAGATTGAAGCTGAATTATTTGGTGCTATTAATCCTAAAAAATACGGTTATCTGCAAGTCAATATTCTTGAGGGTAAAGTTACCCAAAAAGAACCTCGAACCAATGCTCAGGGTAAAAATGATCCTTGTGGTGAACAACGGGGAACTTTAGTCTTATCTTTATCTTCTGAAACCCCAAAAGATAAACAAGAAGCTGTCAAACAATTAGCTAAACATTTGACTTGGTTTTTAGCAGATATGGGTGGTATTGGTCAAGGTGCAAGACGACCTATTTATTCTCGCAAAAGTCGTGAACACGCCCCCTGGTTTCGTGGTTCTACATTTTATATTGACAGTGAAGAAGATTTTTGGGCAATTCCCGATGATGTGCAGGGGTTTAAACAACAATTTCAGCAAAGATTGCGAGATTTTTATTGTATTTTGGATAAAATTAGTGAAACCAATATCAATACTAATAATCTAAGAACAGTAGATCAAGTTTCACAAAATCAATGGATTGATGCGGCCGATAGTAACTGTCAAATTTTTGTCTGTGCAGGAAATGAACAAAGAGGTAAACCCCATGCTTTAGCGATTCTTCACAGTGATACTTTGAAAATTACCAGTAAAAATGGTCAAAGAGAATATGATAGTAATCTCTGTGGTAAAGTCAGTGGTGGAGCTAAACCTTCTCCCGTATGGATTGCTGATTTAGGAAATTACCAAATAATTACTGTATTTGGAGCGACGGCAGCTCCTCGTCAAAATTTCGTCAGTGAATTGAAAGCTCAAACTATTGCTGAAAATTTCGCTCAAATCTTCCCTTTATAATTTTAGGCTGTGGGAAGTGGGAAGTGGGTTTTTAAAGTTCGCTTGGGAGTTAACCAGACTATTAAAAACGGATTTGGTATTATAACCTTGCACCTGTTTGGGAAAAAAGGGATTGAAACCTTTAACTGGACTGAATTCTAATTTTATTCAGCCAGTCCTATTTAAAAATCCAATTCGTCTAACTCCGATTCTGGGGAAGAAAAGCGACTGCGAGGAGATTTTTTCGACTTTCTGAAAAAAGCGGGAATAATTGCGGCGATAAAAAATCCCATGGCCAAAGAAAAAGCCAATAAAATGCCGATAGGTACTTTAATTGACTCAAATTGTAGAAACTTTAAAGAAACTGGTTGGATATTTTGGATAGCAAAAACTGCCATAGTCATAATCCAACCACCGACAATAGCACTAGCTAAAAAATTAGTGATTGTATTCATGCTTGTCCTCGCCAGGTTTGTAGGATATTTTTTAACCTTTTGTAGGCTAAGTAGGTAGGCTTGAAAAATTATCAGAGTCCCCCCTTATTAAGGGGGGACTAAGGGGGGATCGGCACCCCCCTTATCAAGGGGGATCCCCCCGCCTTCGGCTTCCCCCCTTATCAAGGGGGATCCCCCCGCCTTCGGCTTCCCCCCTTATCAAGGGGGGCTAGGGGGGATCGAACCTAAAATCCATTTTTAATTTAATTATAACCAGCTACTTAATTTGGGAGTTATACCCCTATTAATTTAACCTCCGTGGGGCGGAAATTACCGTTAATTGACTAAAACGTTACAATTGTCGATCGATCTCGAATAAATCTCGATCGCGATCATATAATTGTAGTCTGATCGCCCTAAGCTAGAGCTAGTAAATATAAATAGCACCCTGTTGATTGATGTTAAATGTGGTATAACCGGGGGTACTCCCCGGAACTTTGGTAACAGTAATCGTGACTAAATTATCCTGATTGACTTCTACGGCATAGATTAAACTAGAAGAATCGGGATCCGAGGCGGCATTAGCCCGATTAATCAGAATATATGCTGGAATTACGAAACCTTTTAGGGTTGTCTCCGTACCAGGAGATAATAATTGGGGAGAGGAATTAATATTGGCCGATAGGTCATAATTGAGGTCAATATCGGTTTGATTGATAATTTTAATCTCCACAGGACGACTCATATTCACCCTAGCGACAGGCTGCCAAGGACCCGGGTGAAAGGTGGTAGCGGGGGGATTTTGAGCGGGTAAAGAGGGGGGAAAAACTAATCCCAGACTTAACACGAGGGAAAGAGTCAAAAAGCGATCGCATTTCATAGATAAATCCTGGTCTAGGGTTGTCATCCTATTTTAGGGAGGTATCCCCAGTGTTTTATACTTAAAGTAGAAGCTTTTGAAATTGTCTATAGCATTGATTGATCAGCTATCAGGGAAAATCCTAAGCTTCCCTGATTTTGCTCTATAAACAAGGCTAAATACACCGATTTTTCTCTAGAAGTTTCCCTAGTAACCCCTATCAACGGTTTAACTCAGGTTGAGATTGATTATATGCCTACCATCGACATATCGGGAGTATCCCACAGTTACGAGTTATTTTCGCCCCGAGCGGATAAACCGGTTTTAGTCTTTATACACGGTTGGCTGCTGAGTCGTCACTACTGGCAGCCTTTAGTAGATATTCTCTCCCCAGATTATCCCTGTCTAGTTTACGATCTGCGGGGCTTTGGCGACTCCCAAAAAATCACCTCTAACAGTCCTCCTAGCAGTTATAACCTTGAATCCTACTCCCAAGACGTTATTACCCTTCTGAACCGCTTAAACCTCGATGCTGCTTGGTTAGTTGGTCATTCCCTCGGTGGTAGTGTGGCTTTGTGGGCCGCGGATAGCTGTCCTGAACGGATTAAAGGGGTAATCTGTATGAATGCCGGCGGCGGCATCTATCTAAAGGAGGAATTTGAGCGATTTCGGGAAGCCGGAAGACAGATTTTAGAGAGAAGACCGCCTTGGTTGCCCCGTGTTCCCTTGATTGATGTTTTATTCTCGCGGATGATGGTCAAGCAAACCCTAAGTAAAAAATGGGGCAAACAGCGAGTGATTGACTTTGTCCGGGCCGATTACCAAGCGGCCCTAGGGTCACTTTTGGAAACCACCACTATCGGCGAAGTTCATCTTTTACCCCAGATTGTCTCCCGTCTCCCGCAACCGGTCTATTTTCTGGCGGGGAAAGAGGACACGATTATGGAAGTTAAGTACGTTAACCATCTGGCCAGTTTTCATCCCTTGTTTGAAACTGGCGGCAACGTGATTGAGTTATCCGATTGTGGTCATTTTGCCATGCTTGAACAAACAGCAGCGGTGGCCGAAAAGATGATGGCTATTTTAAATCAGCATCGGGGTTAGGGGGTTGAAGTGTTGAGGTTTTAGTGGAAATTTCCCTATCTCCCCATTTCCCGATTCCATCCACAGATACTGTTATGAAGTGAAAATTTATGTAACAATGACTCTATAAGGGCGATTTTTTACCGATCGCCGAGGCCGTCTATTAATCGAATCGATGTCTTTGAAGAACGTAGTCCCAAACTGGAAACCTGACTTTCCTTCCCCATTCTTGCCACTACTAGCGGAATTTTTCTCCTTTTTGTGTTACCCACGGGAATTTTTGAGCTATTGCTGAGATTGGCATTTTGTCACTTCCCGTTAGTTAAATCCAACAAAAGAAGCTGTTTAGGAGCAATTTATGTTACACCGCAAGATTTATCAATTCTGTATGGATGGTCAGGAAGTCTGCATTTTCTTGCGCGATCAGCAAAGATGGATTGATAATGCTCGTATTGTCGATCTAGAAAGCGATCTCGTCACCATTCGCTACGAAACAGAAGAGGAAGACGAGATTAGTTCTTGGGAAGAAATGGTGCGTTTAGAAAGTATTGGTGCGGTGAGCAGAAAACTGGCCTCCGTGTCGCGGACGAATCCTGATATTAATGTCTCGGAAGATTGTCCGGAAGCAGAACAACTTTATCCTCATTCTCCCGATAGCTTAGATTAATTTTGTCGATTTAAATTACAGTGGCTAGAAGTCCCGAGGTTTGAACAGTGGCCAAGGGACTTTTAGGGAATGGAAGGGAAGAGAGCCAGTAAGAATCACCACTTGTTCTAAAATTATCGTCAAAGCCGCCAGATTTTCTCTATTATAAGCTGCAGGAGCAAAATGAATTCTAATCCCTACTTCCATGCCAAGGATATCTATCAAAAATTTGTGGCAGTAGTAATAGTTTTAATTAGTTGTTGGTTAGTGACTTTTCCCGCCTTCGCTGCATCCGCCCCTCTAGAAGTTAAAATTAGTCTAGGCTCTGGGCAAGGAGAATTAAAATTCTTTCCTAGTCAATTGGACTTTATTGCTGGACAAAAATACAAATTAATCCTCGATAATCCCAGTCCCACTAAACATTATTTTACCGCTAAAGACTTCGCTGATGCTAGTTGGACCCAGAAAGTTGAAGCGGGAAAAGTGGAGATTAAAGGGGCAATTCACGAACTAGAATTAAAACCTAATGCACAGGCGGAATGGGTGATAGTTCCTCTCAAAACCGGTAAGTATAAATTAATCTGTACTATTCCGGGTCATGCCGAAGCGGGAATGGTGGGAGAAATCGCCATTAATAACCCATGAATTTAAGAAAAATTGTCTCCTTTGCTTTCCTATTATTTATTCCCCTATCGGTGGTCGCTAGTCGTCTTAATTGGGGAGATCAAGCTATTTTTATCGCCGCCGCTTTATCGATTATTCCCCTGTCAATTTGGTTAAGTACGGCCGTCGAAAGAGTTGCCGTAGTCACTGGGCCAACTTTGGGAGGATTAGTTAATGCTATCTTCGGCAATACTACCACTTTAGTTATTGCCTTAATTGCCCTAAAAAAAGGCTTGGTGGACATCGTACAAGCCAGTATTACCGGCAGTATTCTCAGCGATTTATTATTATTTATGGGCATGGGAATGCTCACGGGAGGAATTCGCTACAAAGAGCAGGAATTTAAACCGATTTTAGCGCGGGTAAATGGTTCTTCCATGACTTTAGCAGTAATAGCGATCGCTTTACCAACTTTGGTAATTTATACTTCTAAAGTGGTGGAAGTTGCCGATATTCTCAGTCTTTCCCTAGTCACCGCCACGGTTTTATTAATAGTTTACGGGTTAACTTTATTATTTTCCCTGAAAACCCATAGCTATCTCTACGAAGTGGGATTAAGTAATGAAAATACCACCGACAATCAGGTTAGTGAGGAAGAAAAAGCTCAAGTCTGGATTTGGTTACTTGTGCTGCTTACTTCCACCGTAGCTGTAGCCTATGAGTCAGATTTATTTGTTAATGTAGTGGAATCGGTTATGGAAGGATTTAATCTCACTCCTCTCTTTATCGGGGTGATTTTTATTCCTTTAATTAGCGATGTTTCTGGAATAGTTACCGTCATTCAATTAGCCCTAAAAAATCAGATGGATTTAACGGTTTCCGTGGCTATGGGTGATAGTTTATTGGTGGCTTTATTTGTGGCACCTTTATTAGTTTTTATCGGTCAATTTTGGCAGCAACCGATGGATTTAAATTTTAATCCCTTTAACGTGGTGGCTTTAATTGTAGCGGTGGTTGTCACTAATTTAATCAGCTTTACTGGTCGTTCCAATTGGTTAGATGGAACCCTATTACTAGCCACCTATTTAATCTTGGCCGTGGCTTTTTATTACCATCCCGCCTAGCCAAAAAAGAGATTTAGGTATTTTCTGAGATTTCTGTCCTAGAATGGATCGATATCACCTTACTGCCGCAGGATTGCTGATGATGAAAAGAGGGTTTTGGTTTGTCGTCGGGTTAGTAGTAACGATAATTCTCCTTCCTTCCCTAGTTCTTTCTAATTCCATCGGTGAACAGGGAATTTATGCCGATCGCCTGCGGGCGGAACCCTATAATTTATTAGGGCGAAAAATTGCCATCGGTCAAGTAGAAATCGGCCGACCGGCTCAGTTCGGTTATGATAAAGTGGCAGCTTGGCAGCCTCCCTATAAATTAGCCGGTGTTTTTTTTCGCGATCAAATTGCCAAACCCAACACCTATCTAGATAATCACGCCGCTATGGTGGCAACGGTGATGGTCAGTGATGATAAAAAAATCCCCGGAGTGGCCCCAAAAGCGAGATTATATTCGGGGGCGGTGGGTTCTTTGCGACGCGGCGGACAACCGGAAGAATGTCTTACCAGTCAAAATATTGCCCGACAAAATAGCGGTGATGTGCGAGCAATTAACTTTAGTTTTGGGGAATCTTTGCAAAGAGATCAGCGACAGGAACCAAAATTAGATGGTCAAGCTTTATTAACTCAATGTGTTGATTGGTCATCGCGAGTTGATGATGTTCTTTATGTAATTGCCGGTAATCAAGGTAAGGGAGGAATTCCCATTCCCACCGATCATTTTAACGGCATTACTACCGCTTATACAGCCAAAAGAGAAGGAAAATTTACTAAAGTTGATTTTGCTAATATTAGTGCTTTGCCGGTGGGTATTGGTCGCAGTTTAATTAAACGGGAAATTAATGATGGTTTGCGGCGGTCAATTAATTTAGTTGCCCCCGGCAATAAAATAGAGCTTTATGATCTCAAAGGTAAATTAAATACTGTTAGTGGCACCAGTTTCGCCGCTCCTCATATTACGGCATCCGTGGCACTTTTACAAGAATACGGCGATCAACAAATTAATCAAAAAAATCCCCATTGGAGTCTCGATTCTCGTCATCATCAAGTGATGAAGGCAGTAATGCTTAATGCTGCCGATAAAATTAAAGATACGGGCGATGGGTTACGGTTAGGTATGAGACGGACAGTCTTAACTAAGGACCAAAAAACTTGGTTAGAGTCCGATGCTTATAAAGACCCGAAAATTCCTTTAGATATGCAGATGGGGACGGGACATCTTAACACTTTTCGCGCCTACCAACAGTTTAGTAATGGTCAATGGTCCGCCACAGAATCTATTCCTGCCATTGGTTGGGATTACGCTACAGTTACCGCTAATAGTTATCAAGATTATGCCCTAGAGAAGCCCTTAAAAGCTAATAGTTTTGTTTCGATAACTTTAGCTTGGGATCGTTTGGTAGAACTAATCGATACTAATAGCAATAATCTCTATGATATCGATGAAAGTTTCCGAGATCGCGGCTTGAATAATTTAGATGTTTATCTGTTACCTGCTCAAGAGGATAATAATGTTAAATACACCTGTGCTTCCCTGAGTGATAGTGATAGTTTAGAGCATATTTTTTGTCCTGTCCCCATCTCTGGAAAGTATAAAATTCGGGTTCAATATCGTCAACAAGTTAACGAGAAAGAACAAGCTTTTGCTCTTGCTTGGTGGACGGTTCCCGAATAATAAAAATGATAGTAAATCCTGTTTAAAAAGTATAGGAGAGTGGGAAGATGGGAGCGAGTTTTTCAAGTTCGATTGGCAGCTAACGGACTTGGTATAATTTAAATACCGAACAGTCTCTAAGATACACCTCGTTTTCTTTTAGGGATAACATCGTCAGGGATTCCCCAATAGTTTGATGCCTGAGACATATTATATAGCAATAATTCTTCGGGGATTTTTTCTAAAATAACTCGGTTGAGATTAGCGGTATTGATATTCATTGCTCCCATCACAGAAGAGCCAAGTTCTTTCGATAATAGCGGAATAACTGCATTACCAATCTCACGAAAACCATGCCATATTGTGCGGTGAAACTGAAACCAATCGGGGAATGTATGTAATCTGGCGGCTTCTCGTACAGTAATACAACGAGGAATAGAATAGTGAATGGGTCTAGGAGCAGTATAGGCCCCTTTATCACTATTAGTTCCGGCCCGGAGAGTATTGCATAAACCAGTGGGAGAAAGCTTGAAAAAGCGACTTTTTGGTTCCACTGTACCCGGTTCGGTTACGATAAATCTATTAATTGATCTTTGGGTATGAACTGAGCCTATATGTCCATAGATTTTTGTATCTACTGTTCTTTGATGGCAAAGTTTAAAAATATCCCCTGGCTGCACTGAATATTTTTTCCTCTTACCACTATAATCTAATTTTGATGCAGGTATGCCTAAATCAGTATCGATAAAGGCCGATATTGATTCTAAATCTGAAATCGCATCATAGACGCTGGTAAAAGCTGATTTTTTGGCTGAGTTTAAATCGACGGTCTTTGCCAGGGGATATTTAGCCATCGGCACGTCTTTTCGACTACCAATTAAGATTAATCTTCTGCGCTTTTGTGGCGCACCATATTCACTGGCATCAAGGATTTTAATTGGCTGATTGATTGCATAGCCAATAGCTTCAAATTCAGAGATTAACTCCTCTAAAAATTGTTTATGTTTACCCGTCGCCATGCCGGGGACATTTTCAAAGATAAAATACTTGGGTTTAATTTCCCCTACAATTCGCAGATATTCAAATACTAGAGAATTTCTAGGATCATCTATTTGTCGTTTACCAATCAGTGAAAAACCTTGGCAGGGGGGACCGCCGGCAATTAAACTAACATCGGTGGCATAGCCTTTTAGTTTTAATAATTCCCATATTTCTCTACTTGTTACTTTGGCTATATCCCGGCAAATAGTTTGACAATAGGGAAAGTTAAAATGATGAACCAAGGAATGGACTGCATCAAACTCCACCGCTACAGCAATATCAAATCCCGCCGCTTCTAGACCAAGGGACATCCCACCGCAGCCGGCAAATAAATCGATCGCAATTGGTCTATGTTTCACTTTGATGATTAGCTCTCTATTGTCTGCCTTTTATTATACTGTATTTCTGATAAAATTAAGGCTTTACGTTTTATTAACAGTCTGGTAAATAAAGGCAATTGTGCTATATTATTAAGCAATTATTTGAGCAATTTTTTTTCATCAATTTTTGGATCATTTGTTCAATTATCTTTACTTCAATAGTAATAGCTTATAAAAAATCCCGCCCCAATATTTGGACGGGACTAATAATCAATCAATAATTCAATACTACTCCCATTCTATAGTTCCGGGGGGCTTAGAAGTAATATCATAAACCACGCGGTTAACTCCCTTAACTTCATTGACAATGCGATTAGAAATTGTCTCCAATAAATCATAGGGAACCCGCGACCAATCGGCAGTCATTCCGTCTTCACTGCTGACTAAACGTAGGACAATGGGATAAGCGTAGGTGCGTTGATCTCCCATTACTCCCACACTGCGGACAGGCAATAAAACCGCGAAAGCTTGCCAGAAATCGTGATACATTCCCTGCTTATTAATCTCGTCGCGCACCACCCAATCTGCATCGCGCAAAATATTTAATTTATCTGCGGTGACTTCCCCTAAAATGCGAATTGCTAAACCGGGGCCGGGGAAAGGTTGACGACGAACAATTTCTTCCGGAAGACCGATCGAACGACCTAATTTTCTCACCTCATCCTTAAATAATTTTCGCAGAGGTTCGACTAATTTAAACCGGAGATTTTTCGGCAGTCCACCAACGTTATGATGACTTTTAATTTTAACCGCGACTCTTTCCCCGGTTTTGGGATCCACATTACTATCGGCCGATTCAATCACATCGGGATATAAAGTTCCTTGGGCCAGATAATCAAAGGGTCCCAAACGATTTGATTCTTCTTCAAACACCTGAATAAATTCATGGCCGATACGACGGCGCTTTTCTTCGGGATCGGTGACACCGGCCACTTGCGCTAAAAATCGCTTTCTAGCGTTGACATACTCGACTCTAATATGGAATTGCTCGTTAAATATCTGCATTAATCGTTCGGGTTCACCCTTACGCATGAATCCCTGATCGATAAACATACAGGTTAGTTGATCACCGATCGCTCGATGCAAGAGGAATGCTAAGGTAGAGGAGTCCACACCGCCGGATAAAGCCAATAAAACTCGCTTATCGCCCACTTTTGCCCTAATTTCTCGGATCGATTCCTCGACAAAAGCTTCCGTGGTCCAAGTGGGTTCGCATTTGCAGATATGATAGACGAAATTGCGAATTAAGGCGATTCCTCCCACAGAATGGACAACTTCCGGGTGAAACTGCACTCCAAAGAGTTTTTTCTGGTGATCGGCAATGGCCGCACAATCGGTATTATCGGTATGAGCGAGAATTTCAAAACCCGATGGCAATTCCACGCAGGAATCTCCGTGACTCATCCATGCGGTGGAGCCGTTCTCGACATTGGTTAATAAATCGGTAGGATCGTTGATAAATAGGGATGCTTTGCCGTATTCGGCCCTTTTTGCCCGTTCTACCCTGCCTCCTAACTGCTGTACCATCAATTGCATCCCGTAGCAAACTCCGAGGATGGGTACACCTAAATTCCAAATTTCGGGATCACAGTGGGGCGCCCCTGGATCATAGACGGAATTGGGACCGCCCGAAAGAATTATTCCTTTCGGGTTGATTTGTGCTAATTGTTCGGCACTGGTACGATAGGAGAGAACTTCGGAGTAAACGTTCGTTTCCCGGATTCTGCGGGCGATTAATTCAGAATACTGGGAGCCAAAGTCAAGAATGATGATTATTTGACGATTAAGGCTATTAGTGAAGGACTCTGAGGGCAAAGTCTCTTGGGGGGTGGGAAGGGGGGTTTGAGTTGTCACTACGATCAAGAAAAGAAACTGGCAGGAAAAGGTTAAAGATTTGTGAACTAAATCGGCTATTGTTCTGAAAATAAGCTACAATAGTCTAGCCTTATTAGTTTCATTTTTTAAGACTAAATATTCCCACGATCATAGCACGGTCACTGGGGGGTAACTTGTAGATTTTGCAAAAATTTAATGCCATTTTCGCTTTTGCTGATCAAAGAACGAGAGCGATCGAATAAAATACAACCGACCCCAAGATGACCGTTACTGTGGTTATAAACGTATTCTTGGCAACGGCGATCAATCGTATTAGCCATTTCTCCATAGATGCGTTCCACCCAATTATCTCCCGTTTGCCGGTCTAATTGACGCAGATATTCCAGACCGTTTTCGCTGGTGCTACTGTCAAAAATTTGCTGGAGATGGGGGGTAGCTAAACCCATTTTAGCGGCGTAGGCGGTAAGAATTTCCCGACGACCATCGGCGAGATGATGGTGAGTCTGAAAGATTCCCCCGGCAAGTTTAATTAATTTACCGTGATAACCAAACAAAAGAATTTCAGAGATTCCCTGTAATTGTGCCTCTAATAACATCGGCCCGATCCAATTGGCTGTTTTTACCAAAATATCAGGATTAATACCCATTTGAGGGGCTAAATCTAAGCCATTTTCCCCGATACAAAACACCAAGCGATCGAAACGAAGAGATAAAATTTTTAATTGCTCGCGAAAGATTTCTAACTGTCCGGGGGCGCTCAGGGGTTGGGAAATGCCGGTGGTACCCAACAAAGATAATCCCTCTACCACCCCAAAAGCGGCGTTAGAAGTCCTTGTGGCCAGTTTTTTGCCTTCTGGAAGGATAATCGTCACTTTGATGCTTTCTTGGGGCAGTAACAGGGGTCTGAGGTTTTCTTGCAGCAGACGCTGGGCATAACTATAGATAGCTGATTTTCCGCCATTATCAACCTGTAGGCCGATTCCTTGACCGCCTTGAATCTCTATCTCTTGATTACCCGTTTTTCTTTCTACTAACGCCCATATAGGGGTATTTTTAGTTAAATCTAAATTATCCCCCGGATCGCTGCGGGTGATGGCTAGGGCAGCATCGGGGTTGAGTCGGGCAACTTGTTCGATGGCAATTGTAACGGCTTCTGGCGGTTCTAAAAGATTAAAAGTAACGGAATTTAGCTCATTTTCGCCGTGGAGATGCTGGAGAGATGCGATCGCACTGGCACAGGCAAAAACCGGTAAAGTGTAACCTGAACGGGGTGGGGAGATAGACATGAATAGGGTCGATAGCCAATCAAATTAGCCGTGATCTGATTATAGAACTAGGGGGCAACCGCTGCTATTTTTGATGATTCTTTGACATCCTCACCACCCGGGATGAGCGCATCTCAAACGCTATTGGCAATTGGCCAATTTTGTGATCCTTGTGAGAATTTCAAGGGATACTAGCAATCAGAATAGTTACAAACTCGACCCATTTGGTCGATTGTTGCTTAACAATTGAGATGGCAAATTCTCCTCAAATATGCCTTAATTGTCGGTAGGCAACCCACATAAAATGACTAATTCAAGTCTGAATTGGCGATTCTATATACCCCAGAGTCCCAGAAGAGCGATAAGCAGAATCATCTCGATCCCGTTACAAATCACTGATTACTGTTGACTAACTCCTGCTTAATTACTCTAGAATTTTGATGAGCAAGGGGTAAAGTAAACCAAAACTGTGAACCAACCCGCGGGGTACTTTTTACTCCAATTCTCCCAGAGTGAGCCTCGATAATTTGCCGACATTGGTAGGAACCTAAACCGATTCCCGTTAGGTGTTGATTATGAAGATTTCTTACATATAAATGGAAAAGATGTTGACATTGTTCCTCATCCATGCCAATACCATTATCGCTTAAAGTGCAGTAGAGCATATCTTGGTCAATACGAGCATCTAAAGCTAATTGAATTGGTGAAGGATTATGTTTTAAGGCATTATTTAATAATTGTTCAAAAACACTTCTTAGCTGACAAGGATCGGCATCAATAGCGGGTAAGTTATCGGGGAGAAGATTAATAAAAGTAGCTTGGTATAAATCAAAATCTTTTTGCCAATCTTTGAGCCAAATTTGCACCTGTTCTTTTAAAGATAGAGGTTGACGATGCAAGATTAAAGGCCGTTCTTCAGCAAAATGATTTTCTGATAAAGCATTAATTAAAGTTAATTGTCGATCACAACTACGCACCACCTGATCGAGCATTGCTCGGGAGATAGTTACTTTTTCTGTTTGCCGACACTGTAAATTTTTTAATAACATCACTAATCCCATAATCGAAGTGCGAAGATCGTGGGATACTGCCTGTAAAAAAACCGTTTTCATTTCGTATAAACGCTGAATTTCCCGGACTTTTTCTCGCAGTTCCATGGTTCTAGCTGCCACTTCCTGTTCTAAATTATTATTCAAGCTTTGCACCCTCTGATATAGTTGCGCTTGGCCGATAGCGATACAAACTTGGGTGGCTAACTGTTCTAATAATTTGACCTCGCTTTTTTGCCAATGACGGGGATGGGAATATTGATGGACAACTAAAGCACCTAAATGTTGATTATTAACCGTTAGAGGTAAAACTAAAGAGGATTTAACTTGCAGGTATTCGTAATAACCCTTGAGAGTGGGCAGCGTTTGCACCTTAGCGGTATTATCAGCAATAATTAACTTATCTAAAGAAAATAATTGTCCCAATTCTTCCAGTAATTCTGGTTCGGGAAACCAACCCATCAGCGAGGGAATCTCGGGACGACGGGACTCAGCGATTACCTTAGACCAACCCCGCTCTTGACAGTGACCGATATAGACTTGATCGGCATCGAGAAAATTTCTGATTTCCCCAACAATGGTATTTAAAACTTGATCTATATCTAAAGATTGATGGACTTTTAAAGCAACTTGTGTGACTAAATGTTCTCGTTCTAAAGTTTCATTTAAAGCTCGATCGATCTGTTGTCTTTCGGTAATCGCCGCCGATAAAAACAGAGAAGTTGACATGACAATGACCAAAAAGATTTGTAAGATCAGGACACCTCTGGTATGGTCGGGGGCCTGTAGGATAAAAGGACTGATTCCCCCGACCAATCCCATCAAAGCTAAAATAGATACTAAAAAATTGGCTATTACCGCTCCCCAGGTCTGAAAACGCATAGCAGCCCAAACCACAAAAGGAAAAGGCAGATATTCGAGGTACTGCACCATACTCCAATCGGGGTTAAGAAAATCCTGTTGACCACCAAAAACCACGAAAGTCACCACCGTTAGCAAACTCATACAAAGTAATGCCTCGCCAAGGCGTTGGGGTTGCCGGGGTTCCCGCAGGGAGTGACGATTGAAGCAAAAACGCAACAGCAGCGGCGTGGTCATTAAGATCCCCGTACTATCTCCGAGCCAGATAATGCCCCAAGACTGTCCAAATTGCCGCCAATCCCAAGTATTTAGCCAACTACGGGCAAAAGTATCGATAGTGGCATTAACTGCCGAGGCTAATAAAGCCGCTAAAAATACCAGTAAAAGGATATCGCGAATACGCTGTAAAGTGGCGGAAAATCTCAGATAATGCAGGAATTGCGCCCCTAACAGAGCCGATACACTGCTACCGAGCGCCGAAAATAGAGCTATGGGCCAACTGCCCCCTAAAAAGAAGGTTAGAAGCAAATCACCGATAAAAACGCCTAAAACTAGCCTTTTTCCCCCTAAAAAAACAGCAGTTAAGCCAATACCAGCACTCATCCAAATTGGGGCAGGTCGCGACCCTAAATTTAAGCAGAGATAGCCTAGCCAACCAACACCCAGATAAACTAGGGCAACAAGCACAATTTTAGGGCGATCTGATGAAATCCGTAGCATTTTCAGTTATCAGTTATCAGTTATCAGTTATCAGTTATCAGTTATCAGTTATCAGATTTGAGTTCTAAGTGAGCAGTATGTATTAAGCGAGCAGTATTAAATAGTAGTTTCCCACTGTCTTTTCACTGATTACTGATTACTGATTACTGTTTACTGATCACTGTTTACTGATCACTGGTCACTGAATCACTGTTAATCTATCTCCAGATTGCCTAAACTAGGAGTAGTTCTGCTTCATGCAGATGGGTGAAAACCGTACATTTTCCCGTTAGGAATCAAAGATTATGCGGATTTTAATTGTTGAAGACGATCCTTTAATGCAGTTAGGTTTAGAACAAGCGCTCGGTGAACAGCCGGATTTTGAGATCGTCGGTCAAGCGAGTGATGGTCTAGCAGGGGTACAATTAGCCCTATCCCTACGGCCGGATTTAGTGGTCATGGACATAGGGTTACCCCGTCTCGATGGCATTGCGGCAACTAAACAGATTAAGGAGGGTTTAGCTAATGTTCATGTGGTCATGCTCACTTCCCACACTCTCCAACAGGAAGTGATCGCAGCTCTGGCCAGTGGCGCTGATGCCTATTGTATCAAGGGAGCGAGTCTCGATCGCCTTTTGGCCGCCATTGAAGCAGCTAAGGACGGGGCCACCTATTTAGACCCTCAAATTGCCCGTTTAGTCATGGATAATCTCAAACCGCCAGCAGTGCAACCTAATCCCAATCTAGCACTTTTATCGGAGCGAGAAATGGAGGTTTTAAAGTTAATTGTTGAAGGCAAAAGTAACGCTGAAATCGCCGAACAACTTTATTTAAGCACCAATACGATTAAAACCCATGTGCGGGGAATTATGAACAAATTAGCCGTTGATGACCGAGTACAAGCGGCGGTAATTGCTCTGCGTTCTGGTATTGTTTAAGGAGAAAATGGCGATTTACCCACAGGAATATTCTACCTCAATTGCTACTGCTACAATTGCTCAAAAAATCCCTTCAATCATTTATAATAACTTATCGACCTATCTTTGTTGGACAAACCATGACTATCGCTGAAAGCTTACCCCTAGTCGAGTCCTATGTAAACCCTGAGATAATCTTCCCAGAAGGCGAATTTTGGAGTGATGAACCACCCTTGGAAAGTAACCTACATCTACAACAAATTATTTTATTAATTCAGTGTTTAGAATGGTGGTGGCGCGAGCGAGAAGATTATTTTGCCGCCGGCAATTTAACTATCTATTACAGTCCCAACCAGAAAAAGTCAGAACTCTGCCGTGGTCCCGATTTTTTCGTGGTTTTGGGGACAAATTCCAACCCCAACCGCAGAAGTTGGGTAGTTTGGCGAGAAGAGGGCAAATATCCCAATTTAATTATCGAAATTCTCTCCGATAGTACCGCCAAAGTTGACCGAGAGGAGAAAAAACAAATTTATCAAGATATATTTCGCACTCCCGATTATTTTTGGTTTGACCCAGAAAGCCTAGAATTTGAAGGATTTACCCTAATTAGCGGTCAATATCAACCGATTACCCCCAATCCCCAGGGACGGCTCTGGAGTCAACAATTAGGCTTATATTTGGGTTTATCTGCCAATAAATTGCGCTATTTTACCCCCGAAGGGGAATTAGTACCCACTCCCGCAGAAGCGGCACAACAGGCAGAAAATCGGGTTTTAGAGGCAGAAAAGCGGGCTGTAGAGGCAGAAAACCAAGTCGAGCAAGAAAAGCAAAAAGCGGCGAAATTAGCGGCTAAACTGCGGGAATTAGGCATAGATACCGAGGAAAATCTCTAATCTTCTTTTGTTATTAAATGACTCTATTTTCGGTGAGAGGTGAGGGTATTTGATGTCATTTAGAGGCTGAATAGTTTACTAATCGCAGAAAGCTCCGCGCAAGCGTAAATTTTCCCGCAATTCCTCGGTCATACCCACGTTATCGGCAAACTTTGCCCCCTTCACTTTTGCCCCGCTAAAATTCGCTTGAGTGATATTGACTTCAACCAAATTAGCTCCTTCTAAATTGGAGCCGATTAAATTAGCTAAAGCCAAACTAGAACGATAAAAATCAGCATAACTTAAATCGGCATTAGCTAATAAGGCTCCGCTTAAATCCGCTCCTTTGAAACTAGCATGACTGCCGTTAATTTCACTTAAATCAGCATCGGTTAAATTGGCCCCCCGCAGATTAGCTTGATAGAGATTAGCCATACCTAAAGATATACCACTTAATTCCGCTGCCAGGAGATTTGCCCCAGTAAAATCTGTTAGGGTATCCAGTTCAGCTAATTGGGCTAATTCCAGAAAATCATCACTAACAGCAGCATAAATTCCCTCGATTTGTGTCTGCAATTTCTCTAAATTTTCTGATGCTGCCGGTTGCGGTTCAACTAGAACATTATCTAATTCCACCTGCGATGATCCCAAAGAAATACGACTTAAAAAAGCATCAAATTGATTTTCCATCAGGAAAAATGCTAACTTTCGCTCTAAAATACTATGTTTATTGGGACTTAGATCGTGTTTCCATAATCCCGATGTTTCCGTGATACAGATATCGGCAGCTGTCAGCGAAAATTGCACCGTGAGATGATAAGGTTCTTCCTCCACACTGACGGTTCCTAGGTTAATCCTTTCGATCGCTCCTGTAAATATTGACTGAGGACTTTTGAAAGATAACCGCCATTGATAATTATTAATACGATTTATGTATAACTCTTGACTAGAAAGAGGATTTGGTGTTAGGTGACAATTAACTAAAAGAAAATCTAATTTTCCTCCTTTTAGTCCCCATTTGATTTCCCCGCCAAGGAGAGATTGAATTTGAGCTTGTAGGTGTAAAGTTAAATATAAATCAAATTTTTGCGAGTCGGTGGCTACTGGTTCTAGGGTTAACGATACACTATCGGGATAGCGATCAAAGGCAGCTAAAAGACGCATAATCTAAAAAAGAAAAGTCAAAATAAACAGTAAAAAAGTGGTGTTTCTCTGGCTCCAAAGCCGAGAACTCACCCCTATTTAAAACAATAGCTGATTTTCTCGATCCTCGCTGAACATTTCTTCAGCGATCGCTGAGTGATTGCCCCTGAAAATCAAGATTAAATTAGTTGACTTTCTCTTTTTTGCCGATATTGCCGTCCGCATTAAAAAACATCGGTAAAAAGCGTTCCATAAACATTTGTGGATCACGATTCCAGGCTTTTTGAGCCGCTTCTACCCGGAATAATTGCAATTTCGGGTCGAGAAGGGTTTGGGGTAAACGTTCCATCAGATATTGAGGACGTTCCCAGAGTGGCATAGTGGCGGCGATTTCCATTAAATGACCGAAGCGGCGTAATTCTGCCCCCAGGGTGATATCCATACCCGATTCATAGGCGGCCTGTTCGATCGCTGAGTATTTGGCCTTAGCTTTTTCGACTTTTTGCCGATGTTCGGGGCTTTTTTGAGCAATTTTGGCTAACCAACGATTACCCCAACGCACATGGCCCGCTTCTTCGGGAAAGATTTTGGCGATCGTTTCCTGAATTTTCAGATTTTCCGGGGTTTGTTCCCCTGCTTTGAGGGCATAAATATGGGCGGCAAAGTATTCGCATCCCCGTTTTTCCGTGACGTTAATTGCCGCTAGGGCCGCAATCAGTCCATCTTCCCTTTGTTCTTCGCCTTGGAATTGATCTTGATCGAGAAGACGTTCAAATTCATCGATATAGGACAACCCCGGCGGTTTCCCCACATCGGCCCCCAATTCGATTAATAAATCGGTTAACCAGTAGGCATGGCGGGCCTCATCGGCGACGTGACGGGAAAGCTCCTGGATCAGTTCTTTCGGTTGTCCGTCTAGGGTTTCGATCAGTTCGGTCAGGTCTTTACAGCTACGTTGTTCGTTGTAGCGGTAACGGTTGAGGGTGACAAGATGAATTTCGCGATCGCTAATGACACGCTTCATGATGTCGCGAGCGCTCATCGTCTTCTTGAATTTACGAGGGTAAGCAACGGTCATGATTTTGTATCGTTTTGTAAACGGCTTCCCGTATTCTAACGGAGTTTTTTCCCGATCTGGCAAGGGAGCGGCAAGTGGCAAGCTTTTTTCAGTGATCAGTAAACGGTAATCAGTAAACTGAAAACTTACATCTGATAACTGATACTAAATCCGGTTATTAAAGAATGATTATTTATTCCTCCTTTTGCCGTTCGGACCTCGGCGTGAGCTCGGTCGAACGCTGAGCTCACGGCCGAAGCCTATTGCCTATTGCATGAGTGCCTATCCTGATATGTAGCCTATGCTCAACGGATTTAGTATGATAACTGATTCAAGTGGGAAACAAAATTAGGTGGTGAAAAAAAGATATTTGTCAGGAGAGTCACTATAAAAACATCAGTTTTAAAGATTTTTTTGGCAATTATTTTGATTAGGAAATATTTGACACTTCCAGGGGTGACAGAGCGACTAAAAGGCTCGCTGGATAAAGCGCATAGCCGTTATACCTCTAGAAAAATCTTGATGTTTTCCAGCAGCAATTCTCATTTTGAAATAAATGATGAATTAACCCCTATTGCGAACCTCAAAGTTTAGTACAAGAGAATTATGTCGTCAGCTATAGGGCGATCACCAAAAAGAAAAATTGACCCGATTTATTATCAAAATAAAAATTTATAATTGTTGTCCGTTAAGATAAAATTAATAGGTGGAACTCTATTAGTTAGTCAAATTTCCTCAAGATGACAAAAAAGGCAGCGACCGTGTTGGGTTTCGCTTTCCCCTAGAATTGAGAGGTTTTCTTCAACATATTTATTCGCTCAACCCAACCTTGTATATTGAGAGAAGTGTTAGACCGTCCCAACCTTGGTCAGAAAAGACCGCTTCGTAGCAAGGGTCACCACCATAATCTCCCTGACAAAACTCGAACAGTCGCCGGGGTCGTGGCGAAAACAATCAATTTTTAAGCTAACAGACCGTATCGGGCAAGGATGAGTAAAATCAAGGGTATCCTCTCCAAAATAACCATTAATCCCGCCAATTTCTCAGGTTTAATCATGGAAAATATCTCTCAATGGGTAGGCATTGACATTAGTAAAGCGACCCTAGATGTTTACCTCCGTCCCCTCGGTAAAGCGATGAAAGTTGCTAACACAAAGGAGGACAGCTCTAAACTGGTCGAAACCCTAAAATCCTACACTGTCAACCTCATCGTTCTGGAAGCGACAGGAGGTTGAGAAACTGAACTGGTGATTCAATTACAAGAAGCGGATTTACCTGTAGCCTTAATCAATCCCCGTCAAGGAAGAGACTTTGCTAAAGCCACTGGTAAATTAGCCAAAACCGATGCCATTGACGCTCAAATCTTAGCTCATTTTGGCGAGGCAATGCAACCGCAAATATTAGCGGTTGAGTCGGAAGAATCTCGTCAATTGGGCGACTTAATTAGTCGTCGCCGGCAACTTGTCGAGATGCGGACTGCCGAAAAAAACCGACGGGAACGCGCTCGCGGTAAAGCTTTGGTCGATAGCGAAGCCCATCTTGAGTATCTCGATAACTGCCTCGAAAAACTCAATCAAGAAATTGAGGAATTGACCCAAGCTAACCAACAATGGCTCGAGAAAGTCAATTTACTCAAAACCGTGCCGGGGATTGGTCAAGTAATTTCTACTACTCTCGTCTCCGACTTACCAGAACTCGGTCAATTAACCGCCAAACAAATCTCTCGCTTAGTCGGTGTTGCGCCGATTAATCCTGATAGTGGTCAACATAAAGGTAAGCGGATGATTCAGGGAGGTCGCGCTCAGATTCGGGCGACTCTTTACATGGGGGCGGTGGTGGCTATGCGTCATAATCCGGTGATTAAAACCTTTTACGAACGCCTAGTCGGACGCGGTAAATCAAAAAAACTGGCTCTGACTGCTTGTGTGCGGAAAATCTTAGTTATTCTTAATGCAATGGTTCGCCAAAATCAGCCTTGGCAGCTTGCTGACAATTTACCACCTTGTTCCTAGAGATTCACACTTTTTGTTATCTCTGATCAAGGGTTGCGCTTGCTTTGGTTTAACCTGAGCGACTTAGTTTTTGCTGCGCTTTTTTTCTGGCTTGAGATTTTAGGTTCGACAGCAACTCCTTGATTGTTTTTTGAGTTACCCCTTGACAATCAAGACAGTCGCTATAATAACCCTAAAAGTTTACATCCACATGGGAAAAGGATTTAATTTATCTTCCGTCAAAGCTTCTTTTAACCATCCCATGCTAACAGGAACATCATACAATCTTCCTAGCCCTAAACGCTTCCACATATGACGCATTCCGGGGACAATGACTTTAGCTACCCTTAAACCAATATCAGGACGAGTCTGATCTAATACTAACATTTCCATCACCTTTGACTCAATCTCTATAATTTGATTGATTAATTCATTTGTTCTACTTAAGAGATTACGCCATCATACCATAAAGTGACCCTTTGAATCTAATATAAATCTAATATAAATCTCATAAAAAGTTAATATTCTGCTCAAAAAAACCTATTAGAAAAGTATTAACTTTAGAGATTGCCATTACTCAAAATAAAACTTATTCTGGTATCAAAGGTGATTGAAGAAATCACTTTTAACTCAAAAGACAACACATTTTGCTTTATAGCATTATGTCTAACTCGAAGACTTCAGCAATGGATTTTTGAGAGTGTCTTAGGAGTGTACAAGGCTAACTCAATTAGTTATCTATATCATAAGGAGTCATTTTCATGCAAGTAACCACAACACAAGCCGATTTACTGCCTCACATTTCTACTGAGCAAGGCGTTCCTCAAGCTGCAACTATGGAAGTTCCCACATCCGCAACTGTTGCCCAAGAAGCTGTATCAGGTAGTTATACCTTTTTTGGTTTTCTTGAAGTAGATTATTCTCTGTCTATTTCTCCTCCCCAAATTAAAGTTGACCTTTTTATTAATGCTTTAGGTCAAAAAATCAGAATTGCTGGGGTTGATCTTAATCCTAATCACCCCACAGCCAAAATTGGTGGTAGTGCTTTAGGCTTCAAAGCAGAAGTTGAGTTAAGCTTTGACTTTAATACTTATATATTAACAATTAAAGCCACTGGCTGCGCTCCTTTTGTTGGTTGCAAAACAGGTTCTACTACTATTCATCTTTAAAAACAAATAAGGTGATTGAACTCAATCACCTTTAACCTAACCCAAAAGACCAGACATTTTCCTTTATCGGTCTCCAATCAAATCTTAAATCAACAAAAACAACACAAGAGGTAAAAATAATGGCTAATACAATTCAACCTAGCGAGTGTAGCATTTTTATTCAAATTTGGGTGGATACCAATGCTCTTCAAAACGGCTCTACAAAAGGTGTCTATCTAGTAGATAGCAATCACAACAATGGCAGTTCACAAGAAGGAACAACCTTTCTTAAAACTAATGCTACAACTAACAGCAAAATTTGTTGGACAATTCTAAATACTAACATTAACTCTGATGTTCAACTTAGCATTGCCAATCTTTCAAATGCAAGTGTTTTTGGAGCGGGAGGTACGCCGCAACAATATCAGCCTAATATTTGGACTGGACAAGTACAAGCTAATGGAGAGGCTCAGTATTCAATAACCTTCAATGCTGAAAAAGGTGTAGGAATTACCACGACTGTTAATCCAACTCTGTCAGTGCACTCCTAAACATTCCGCATGGGGTTTCAAAAACTTTGGGCATTCAATTCTAATCAACACAATTAAACCAGAGAGACAAACCATGATTACTTTACATCCAGATCGTACTGTTATTCGCGTAGCCGAGAAACCACAATTTAATCCGACAACGGCGATTACGATTGCTGTTGACACAGCCTATGTTGCTGCACAGCAAGGTCGAAATATTAATCAAGGTATTTATATGATGGACAATATGGTAGCTAACGGTAGCTCTGGGGAAGGAACACTAGAATTACATACTAAGTGTCCTGTGGGTAGCTTAATCGGCTTTAATACAGTACCAATTAATGGTGAAGGAGCATCAGGAGATCAAGTTATTATTACTGGGTTTACAGTATCTCAGGGAAATGTTTTTACTGCTGCTGGTCAACCCCGAAAACAGCCTTCTCCTAATAAAGAACCTGATGGCAGCTATTGGATTGGACAAGCGTTAAATACAGGATCACAAACCTATCAGATACAGATCAAAGTGACAGTTGGTCAACTTCAACCTGTTTCTTATTTCATTAACTGGGATCCATTTATTACAGCCCAATAACTAAAATGTGATCGCCCCTTCTTCTCGATTAGGTTGAAACAACGAAAATCAACACTAATAAAGGTGTGTTACTGCGGTGACACACCTTTTACTATCAGCGGCGATCGCTTATATATCTCTCTATTAATCAAACTTTGGCAAGACGCGATCGCACAGGAAAAATTGTTATTCCGCCCTCAGGATATGCTACAATGCGGGATATTTCAGTTGACAAAGTGGCAATGATTTGGAACTAGCATTTGAATGGGATAAACAGAAAGCAAAAATAAATCAAAGAAAACATAACATTTCTTTTGAAGAAGCATCCACCGTATTTGATGATCCCTTAGCTGTAAATTTCGATGATCCTGACCATTCTACAGGGGAGAATCGCTATCTTATAATAGGTTTATCAGATCAAGGTAAATTTCTATTTGTTTCTTATACGGATCGTGATCATAAAATTCGTTTAATTAGTGCAAGATTAGTTACACCCAAAGAAAGGAGATATTATGAACGAGAAAATCCAAGATGAATTAGAAGATGACTTGCGAGAAGAATATGATTTAAGTCAACTTAAAAATCCTGTTCGCGGAAAATATTACCAACAGTATCGGGAAGGTCATAGCGTTACTATTCATCATGAAGATGGAACAAAAACGGTTGAACATTTTCCAGCGCAAAATGATGTAATTATTCTTGATCCTGATGTTAAAAAGTATTTTCCTAATTCGGAATCCGTTAATGCTACTTTAAGAAGTTTAATTAAATTAATTCCTCAATAATAGTGCGATGCCTACGGCACTGCATAGCAGCACGCCCCTTCTTCTCGATTGGATTAAAACAACGAAACCCAACAGTATTTAAGGTGTGTTACTGCGGTGACATACCTTTTACCTATCAGTTATAATGGAAAGGTTTGAAGCCTAGACTTTCATCAAATGATGCTCATCTCTCTGAAAAATCCTGGTATCGTATCGTACATAGTGTAATGTCGTTGTCACTACATTATGTTAAAATAATTAAGTTTGGAATTACACACCCATCTTATGAGTAGTAAAACAAAAAGTAAGACTCCGCGTAATACCCTAAATTTGCGAATTAAGCCAGAAGAACGCAATTTGATCGATATGGCAGCCAAAGTGCAAGGTAAGAATAGAACTGATTTTATTTTGGAAGCCGCGCGGAATGCTGCGGAGGAAACTTTGCTCGAACGTACTATTTTTTTGGCTAGTCCAGAGGCTTATGCAGAATTTATCGCACTTCTAGATGCACCACCTCAACCTAATGAACGTTTACGCAAAACCATGCAGACGCTCGCACCTTGGGAGAAGGAATGAATTTGACACCACCTGAACCTCTGGCTAGTTATCACTCAATCACTGATTTTTCCTGCGGAATTACTTCTCTTGATGATTGGTTGAAGCGTCGAGCTTATGCTAATCAAGCCAGTGGTGCAACTAGAACTTTTGTTACCTGCGTTGACAATAGGGTAGTTGGGTATTACGCCTTTGCTTCCGGGGCGATTAGTATACAATCAGCTAATGGTAAATTTCGGCGGAATATGCCTAACCCAATTCCAGTGGTAATTTTGGCACGATTGGCAGTAGATACTTCTTACCAAGGTCAAGGTTTAGGATGCGGTTTATTTCGTGATGGTGCGCTACGGGTTGTTAAAGCGGCTGATACCATTGGTATTCGGGGAATTATTGTTCATGCTATTTCAGAAGAAGCTAAGAATTTTTATTTGGCTTTAGGTTTTGATGTGTCTCCTCTTGAACCGATGACGTTGATGATTACTCTTAATGATTTACGCGCTTGTATTGCTTAGTGCGCTACAGGGGCAACACGGGGTCAACCACAGGGGGTTTGCCCCTACAGGTACGTTTAAGTCCAGAATAACTAAGATTCTGGGACTAAATAACGACGAGAGTTAACAAACACAGTGCGATCGCCGACGAGGGTAGGTTGGATTGAGGCAACGAAACCCAACGCTATAAATCAACAGGTGTTTTTATCATTTGTCACCTCCCTAATTACCGTAAAAGTTGCATCACTTTTTCCTAAGCAGCCATATTATTCCGCCAACAGAATAATATGGCTGCTTGTTGTAGATTAATTTTTGCCTTTTCGGTTTGTTTTAATCCAGCATATAAAAGACCACGACTACGGACTACAGTAATCATAACAATTGTCGTCGGTTGGGTTGACCCAAGGAAACCCAACAAAAAGCAATGGGAGGAGGGGAATAGCGAGCGCTCATTCAGACAGATTTAGGTGTTGGGTGTTGGGTTTCGTTCCGAGGTCTCAATCTACAAAACGATGCGGCGCTCGCCCTGAAGTTCTTTCCCAATCATCGTCGTCTATTCCGTATTTCTCTCTTAAGTGCTTCTCATCCATAGCTTTCATGCCATCATACCTTTACCCTCCTGAACGGTTACGCTTTAGGAGTTAGTATATGCTAGGATCACTGTCAACTCAGTATAAATAAGAGTAAGTAAATCAACATGAGGCTCTTCTGGTACTGACAGTTTCTTCCGCCAAATAGCCCTAAAAGTTTTGCCCGATAAGCATTTCACGATTCTATAAGCAAAAATTATCACACAAAGTCGAGAGGAGCCAACATATGAGTTTAAAACCTCAATCTCTAAGAACAAAAAAACATTTTAGCATAAATGTATTACTAATCATCGTCATTCTTTCACTAAGTATTTTTTTGAGGTTTTTTGAATTATCCCAAAAACCCTACACAACAGACGAGGTAAGAACGCTGCTTAGTTCTTCAGGATATACCAGCCAAGAGCTTATCTCTCAATCTTTTAATGGACAAATTCTTACTGTTAAAGACCTAAACAAGTATCAAGACTTTGCCAGTGAGAAAACTGACAAAGATACTATTTACGCCGTAACTAAACAAGATTCCAATCCGCCTCTTTACTTTATCCTACTTCGCTACTGGATGAAATTTTGGGGTAATTCGGTTCTAGTGACTCGCGGTTTATCTGTGTTGATAGGCTTATTACTATTACCTGTGGTTTACTGGTTATCTTTAGAATTATTTTCATCAAGTATAGTAGGTTGGATGACAGTTTGCTTAATTGCTGTTTCTCCTTTCCATATGATTAATTCTCAGGAAATTCGTTTCTATAGTCTATTTTCATTAGCAATTATATTATCTAGTTTGGCACTACTACGCAGCCTGAGAAGTAACAATAATTTTAACTGGTTAGGTTATGGATTAACTCTTGCATTAGGTATTTATTCACACGTTAATTTTATCTTTGTCTATTTTGCACAAACAGTTTATGTAATTGTTACTCAAAAATTTAAGTTTAATAAATTAATACTAAACCATATACTGGCTTCTACCATTTTATTTGTTTCCTTTCTTCCTTGGGCTTTATTTATTATTATCAATTGGAGCAAACTCACATCTGCGCTAGGCTGGATGACTAACTTTCAAATTAGTGTCTTTGAAAGAATATTAACAATTATTTTTAATACATCCACAGTTTTAGTGGATTTTAACAACCAGTTCAATTTTAAAAACCCCTTACCATATCTAATATTTATTATCATTATATATTCCTTTTGGTTTATGTATCGCAAGGCTCCATTTCATACTTTCTTATTTATAGCTCTATTAGTTATCATACCTGGTCTATCCCAGATTATTCCCGACTTTTTGCAAGGTGGTAGAAGAACTATATACTCTCGCTATCTTACTCCAAGTTATATAGGGGTTAGTCTGTCTGTTGCTTATTTACTTGCTTCCAAAGCTTTTCATGGTGTTGAAAAGCCTCTCAAAAGAAGGTTATGGCAATTGATCAGCATAGCCATAATTTCTCTAGGAATATTTTCCTCTCTGGCTATTGCTAAATCTCCTACGGGAAGAACTCAAGGAATTGTACCTATTATGAACTTACAGATTGCTGAAGTAATTAACAAATCACCTAATGTCTTAGTAATTACTGATGATATGTACCATCGAGTTCTGGCTTTAACTCACTTACTAAATTCAGATGTTTATCTACAGGTTGTCTATGGGGAAAATCAAAAGGAACTAGAAGAAAAACTATCTAAATTAGAGCAAATAGGTAGTAAATTTGACAATATATTTCTATACATCCCCTCTGATCAATTAATTCAGCAAATCGAGACTAATGGTTACAATACTCAGCTTATAGTCAGTGATAAGGATAAAAAGCGATATTGGCTTTATAAAATAACTAAGTAGGGTCTGGATTTGCCCAATACATGAATGCTAAAAAATTAACAAAACCTTGATTGACAAGCCGCCACTGGGTACACTTTCCCCTTGAAAATGGCTGTACCGTTGGCTGTATCTAGACTAGAGCGATTCCGTAGAGTTGGCTGTATAGTGATCGCTAACCTTATTAACACAGATGATGTCATTAATCTCTAGAGTCAGCGATTCCTTCTGTAGCCATGTTTTTGATGGTTTTCTCCCCTGAAACAAGCTATAATGGTGGAAGCGTCAAATTTGAAAAATTTTGGGCGTTGCTGAATCAAAATATGAATGCCAACTGTGCGGGTTCCCGTGCAAAAGTTAGTTTGGGTCTAGGTTTTAAAAATCCCAGACAAGAAGATTCCTATCTCAAATCAGCAACCCCAGGATTTCATGGGTATTTCCTCGGTTTGGGTGATTTGAGCTTCTATCAAGAGTTGGCTGAATATCGGTGTAAGTCTTGCTATAAAAGAGTCTTGGGCTTTTTTGACCAAAAAGTGGCAGAAACAAAGGTTGGGAAATCAAAATAAGCTAAGAGGTTTATCCTTTTACAATGTGATCACTAAACTGTTCCGCAGTTCCGTCGTTCCCGAAAAGAAAAACTTTGTACTTCACCATTAAGATAACTGCTATAGTATCGAGGAAAACTAGAATTGTCTATGAACACATTTACTCCCCATCAAATTGTTAGTTTATTCTGCAAAAATCGAACTTTATACGGAGAAGTAATTCAGGTTATCGAAAGTCGTTCGGCTCTTTGGGTGCGTCCTCTTTGGTTAATTATAGCCGATAATTTTGAGACCATTGATGTGCGGGAATGTTCCGATTTAATCCTGCCGATTAAGTTATTTAAACCCGCCTTAGATACGGAAGTTTTACCCCTATTTTCTCAAGCAATTAAAGATAATTATATCGCCAATATTTCCTATCCTCTCCAGGACTTTGTGCAGAAAGTTTGTCAAAATTATCCTGAATATTTTCAGAAAAATCTATGATTGACGAAGGCTACGTCAAATACAATTGTACTTGGATTACTGACCGTCCCTTAGCAAGCTCAGAGATTGCAGAATTAAATTATTGGCGCAATCGGCTCTATCGACTGGGATTAATCGGTCAATACGATAACGGAATCGGTTTTGGGAATGTGAGTCAACGAGGGAAAATAGACAAAGAAATCATTATTTCTGGCACTAACACTGGGGGAATCCCAGTATTAAATGAATCCCATTACACCACAGTTATAGACTACGATTGGAGAGAAAATCGGGTCACTTGTCGGGGAACAATCGCCGCTTCTTCGGAAACTCTCACCCATGGAGCAATTTATGAAGCGAATCCCCAGATCAATGGGGTGATTCATATTCATCATCGCCCCCTGTGGCAAAATTTGATGTATCGAGTGCCGACCACTCAAGAAAATATCGCCTATGGAACCCCAGAAATGGCCGCAGAAATTATCCGTTTATGTCAAGAAGAGCGTCTAGAGGAGCAACAAATTTTAGTGATGAGTGGTCATGAAGAAGGAATTATCGCCTTTGGGCAAAATTTAGCAAAAGCGGGCAAATTATTATTATCCTATTACCAGCAATCTCAATCATCTTGAAAGTGACCTCCTTTCCAACTCACCGCCGGGGAGACAAAAGTGGTTTTGATTTAGTCGTTTTTATGTTAACTTATTCTGTAGATTTTCGTTTTTAAGGAATGCCATCGTGATCAACATCTTCCATCATCTATCTGTCTCGATCGACTTTTCGCCTCTTACCAATGTCTTGATGACTATTTCCGAGCAAGACGTGGATATCATCGGCAATGTTCAGAAATCCTTCTCAAATTTCGTCAAAACTGGGCAAGCATTGGCCCTATTAATCGGTTTCATTGCCGGTTATATGTTTCGAGGTTTTACTTCTTATTAGCTTTTCGCCTATGGGCATTCAGCCAGAGCGAGCAATTCTTGCTATTCTTATGTTTGTAGGGTTGGAGATTTTTCTAACCTGAAGCGGTAATGCTATCAGCGCCGGATTATTCCCCAAAATTGTCCAGCATATTTTGGTTAACTTTATCCACAATCATCTAACGAAAACAGTGACAGCAAAGAAAACTTGGAGCGATCGCTTTGAAGGTAGTCTCCATCCTACGATCGTAGAATTTAACGCCAGTATTGGCTTTGATATCGAATTAATCGAGTATGATCTCACCGGATCGATCGCTCACGCTAAAATGCTCGCCTATACGGGTATTATCAGCCCCGAAGAAGCAGATAGTCTCGTCTCTGGATTGGAACAAATTCGTCAAGAATACCGCACCGGCAACTTTAACCCCGGCATCGATCAAGAGGACGTGCATTTTGCCGTAGAACGCCGTTTAACCGAAATTGTGGGAGATGTGGGCAAAAAACTGCACACGGCCCGTTCGCGAAATGATCAGGTAGGAACGGATATACGTCTGTATCTTAGACAACAAATTGATGATATTAGGCAAGAAATTCGCAATTTTCAGCAAGCTTTAGTCAATCACGCTGAAAACCATCTCGAAACCCTGATCCCCGGTTACACCCACCTACAGCGCGCTCAACCGATTAGTTTAGCCCATCATCTCCTCGCTTATTTTCAAATGGCCGAACGGGATCACCAAAGATTAGGGCAAATTCGCGCCAGGACTAATATTTCGCCCCTAGGATGTGGCGCTTTAGCAGGGACGACTTTTCCGATTGATCGTCATTACAGCGCCAATTTACTCGATTTTGAGCAGGTGTATAACAATAGTCTCGATGGAGTCAGCGATCGAGATTTTGCTATTGAATTTATGACGGCCGCTAGTCTGATTATGGTCCACCTGAGCCGTTTGAGCGAAGAAATGATTCTCTGGTCTTCCCAAGAATTTAGTTTTATCACTCTCACCGATACTTGTGCCACGGGATCTAGCATTATGCCCCAGAAAAAAAATCCCGATGTTCCCGAATTAGTGCGCGGCAAAACAGGGCGGGTTTTTGGGCATTTACAAGCGTTATTGACCTTAATGAAGGGTTTACCCCTAGCCTATAACAAAGACTTGCAGGAGGACAAGGAGGCGTTATTTGATGGCGTTAAAACCGTGCGGATTTGTTTGCAAGCGATGACGGTACTTTTAGCCACCGGGATTCAATTTAAAACCGACCGATTAGCTAACGCGGTGGCGGAAGATTTTTCTAATGCGACGGATGTGGCGGATTATTTAGCCAGTAAGGGAATTCCCTTCCGAGAAGCTTATAATTTAGTCGGGAAAGTGGTTAAAAGCAGTTTGGCAGCGGGTAAGTTATTAAAAGATTTAACCCTGACGGAATGGCAAGAATTACATCCAGCTTTTGAGGCCGATATCTACGACGCGATCGCTCCTCGTCAGGTGGTGGCGGCCCGTAATAGCTATGGTGGCACAGGTTTTGAACAAGTGCGATCGGCTTTAATTCAAGCTAAAGCCATTCTCGATCATGATTGATATTGTTAGGGGTTGGGGGATAGGTGTTAGGCAAAAGTCCTGACTTGAAAGAGGGTGTAGGGTGTGGGGTGTGGGGTGTAGGGAAGGAAACCTCTTTCTTCTGACAATTAGCGGAACCTCCCCCAATCCTTTTACTTTTGCCTTTTGCCTTTTGCCTCGTCTCAACAAGCAATTTAAATTACGAACAGCTTATATATGGGTCGTGTTTGGCATTTTATTAAAAGTGTGATGGGAATTATCTTTCGTCATCCTGTAACTGGGGTGACAATAATTCCGCTGCTTGCTGATGGTACAATTGTTTTAATCCGACGCAGAGACACCGGCAAATGGGCCCTACCGGGGGGAATGGTCGATTGGGGGGAAGATATTTTTAATAGTGCTCAAAGGGAATTAAAAGAGGAAACAGGATTAAATTTAGTCAGTTTAGGGCGTTTAGTCGGGGTTTATTCCTCTTTTGAGCGTGATCCGCGTATTCACTCCATTTCAGTGTTAATTGAAGTGACAGCTGCGGGGAATTTTCAGATCAAAGATACATTAGAAGTTAGCGAGGTGAGAGCTTTTAGCGTCGAAACTTTACCTCTAGGCAATCTCAGTCACGATAATGGTCGCCAACTAGAAGATTATCTCAAGGGTGCCACTGTAGTGGCTTGATTTTTTTCTAGTATCGGCTCTCCCAGGTTTGGTGGGTAAAATGTATTCTAGGATACAGTCCTGCTGGCGAGTGAGTGGAACGAACCACAAAAACACAAAGGACACAAAGATTGATCGATCATATTGTAAGTTAAACTGATCACACAGAACCTAGAAGAGCCAAATAACTGGAAGGTTGATACTTGGCTATGGATTTGGTAGCATGGCGGCGGAAAAAATGTGCTTATTATGGGCAAACCACAAATCTCTATCGGAATTCCCCTAGTTCCTCACCAGACCAAACCTCTAACCCCTAGAATCTGCTAAGTTACCTAGTAAATCAGTAGCGACTACACTGGTAGAAACCAAAGTGAAGAAGAAGTCAGAGATCCAAATTTTCCTAGCTCACGCTAGTGAGGATAAACCAGCAGTTTTGGCACTGTATAACCGCCTCAAGCAAGCGGGGTATAAACCTTGGTTGGATGAAGAAGACCTTATTCCGGGTCAAATTTGGCGAGATGAAATTCCGAAAGCGATTAAAGCTAGTCAGATTTTTCTCGCCTGTCTGTCAGCGAAATCGGCTAAACAGGGATACATCCAACGGGAGTTGAGGATTGCACTTGATACCTTGGGACAGATGCTACCGGGGACAATTTTTTTTATTCCTATGAGGTTAGAAGAATGCGAAATTCCTGATCTGCGAAGTGCAGAAGTTGGCTTGAATCTGCGAGATATTCACCGGCTTGATTATTGGAAAGAAAACGGATTTGAGCAACTAGAAAGAGCAATTACCTATCAGTTCAAGCTTGAACCAGAAGAGCTAAAACAACCAGTAATCGTTCCAGAAGAGCCAAAAAAACCGGTAATCGTTCCAGAAGAGCCAAAACAACTGTTATCAGTATTTAACTTTGAGATCGTGCGAGTAAATGCGAAGGGTGAGGAAATCAAAAAAGAGTCGAAACAGTCCCAATATTTCAGCGAAGATCTGGGCAACGACATCACCTTAGAAATGGTCGCCATCCCGGGGGGAACTTTCCTGATGGGAACAGAAGACGAGGAAATCGAAAAACTGGTGAAAAAATTTGGTTGGGAAGGATTTAGACGGGAAAGACCACAACATCAAGTAACTGTCCCACCCTTCTTTATAGGTAAATATCCCATCACCCAGGCCCAGTGGAAAGCGATCGCCGCAACCGCTAAAATAGACATCGACCTGGAGACAAACCCTTCTAACTTCAAAGGGGATGAGCTACCCGTAGAAAGTGTCAACTGGTATGAAGCAAGGGAATTCTGTAAACGACTATCAAGGGAAACAAAACGGGAGTATCGGCTACCGAGTGAAGCGGAATGGGAATACGCTTGTCGTGCTGGAACCACCACCCCATTTTACTTTGGGGAAACCATTACGGGGAAATTTGCCAACTACCGTGCCAGCGAAACCTACGCAGAAGAAGCGAAGGGAGAATATCGACAACAAACGACTCCCGTGGGACAGTTTCCCCCCAATGCCTTCGGACTCTACGATATGCACGGCAATGTCTGGGAATGGTGTGCCGATACTTGGCACGATAATTATGATGGTGCGCCGAGGGATGGCAGTGTCTGGACAGAAAATGGTAATGATAATCATTCTTCTCTGCGGGGCGGTTCCTGGGGCAACATTCCTGATAGCTGCCGTTCCGCGATTCGCAGCTACGACTACCGCCGCGCCGACCGCGACATCTATATCGGTTTTCGGGTAGTCTGCGTATTCGGGAGAACTCTCTAACCCTTTTCCCTTTTTCCCCTTTTACCCTCATTCCCTATTTTTTCTCTTTTCTTTTCTTTCCCGCCCTTAGGCGGGTCGATTTTTTTGAGAAAATGGCGTTAATGTTAAATTTTATTAAGGCAATGAAAGAATTATCGGTTATCAGTTGGGAAGGTGGTGTTATATTATGGGTAGTAAAGTTGCTCAAAAAGCTGGTCAGTTTGCTATTAGAATAGTAAACGCTGATAAATATCTCAGCCCAGAAAAGAAAGAAGTTATCCTGTTATAATAAAGTTAATTGATAAGTAGGTAGGCGTTAAAAATTATCAGATGCCCCCTTATCAAGGGGGATCCCCCCGCCTACCGGCACCCCCCTTATCAAGGGGGGCAGGGGGGATCGAACCTACAGTCCATTTTTCATTTAATTATAACCAGCTACTTATTTGCTTAATTTAAGTTATGAACTTCAACCTTTATCTGGAAGATGAATTAAGTCAGCAACTACAGGCTTTATCTCGCTCTACAGGCAAATCCCAGAATGCTTTGATTCGAGAAGCAATACAGCTTTTAATTACCACAAAAGAACAGTCTCAATGGTCGTCAACTATCCTTAATTTTCAAGGTATAAGTGATGGTATTGTTTTTGAAGCTTATAGAGAGGAACTTTCCCCACCTAGAGAAGATGAGGTGATTTAGTGCTGGTTTTGCTCGATACTTGTACGATTAGTGATTTTGTCAAAGGTGATAGCAACACTCTAGTGCAGATCAAAAATCACTCTCCTAGGGAAATTGCCGTTTCTGCGATAACTTTAATGGAAATCGAATATGGACTATTTCTTAACCCAGCGAAGGCAAAGAAAATAAGACCCATTCTTGACGAATTTCTTGATTCTATCTCAATTCTTGCCTTTGGCAATCAAGAAGCGATTTGCGCCGCTCAAATTAGAGCAGCTCTCAAACAATCCGGCACTCCCATTGGTGCTTACGATCTGTTAATCGGTGCAACGGCGATTACTCATAATCTTAAATTAATTACGGCCAATCCCCAAGAATTTGCTCGTATTCAAGGATTATCGTGGGAGAATTGGCGTTAAAGCTAATCGCCTAACTAATTCGAGAATATATAGGGTTTGCTGAATAAATCTAAAAACCTTGTTGGATAAAGTTTTTAGACTTTTTTTCCCTCAAAAAGTGCCGACCATTGGAGTGATTGGGGGGAAAATTCAGGGACTTTTTCCCTGAAAATTAGGTAATTGACCCCGGCTCGACTGAGCTCGCCGAACGTCCTCAAAATCGGTAAAACCCCACACCCGGCCCCCACAAGAAACTTTTTGCTGCATACCCTAAATATTGGCTTTCTCTCTTTAACGGCTGATTCTGCGAAGTTGCTCCAGAAGTTGCTCAAGAATGTCTTCCATCTCTTCCGGACTGCTGCCCATATTCCTGGCCGGTCCGCGCAGAAACTCTTTAACCGTTATCTTTTTATCGCGGAAGTCACGGACAAAATTATAGACTTTTTCGGTGGATTGAACTTGTAATTTCATCTCCTCTAGCATTTGCTCAATCGGGTCGATGCCATCCTTCTCACAAGCGCGACTGGCCCTCACCATCTCGCCTTCCGGGGTATTTCGCACCGAGCGCAGTTCTCTTTTCAGGTTCTCGTATTGCTTTTTAAGTAGTTCGTTATTGGTTTCAACCTTCTCGCACTGTCGTTTAAGGTCGCTTTCCGATGAGCCTTCAACCGCGAAAGAGTCCCCCATTTGATGCTGTCGTTCGATTTCCAGCAGTCTGGCAATATCTCCCTCTTTATAGGCAAGGTTGACTTCCTTCATGATCTCATTGTGACGCATCCGAGTTTCGGGATCCGTAACCTTGTCGGGGTGAAAAATCTCGGCCATTCTCAGGAAAGTGCGGCGTATTTGTCTAGATTCAGGAGATTTAGGCGAGCTTTCAGGTGATATCTCTGTTCCATCATCGTGACGGCCATAGGAGTCTCCCCCAGAGAAGAAATCCTGCGCGGATTGCTCCGATGCTCCTTCTGGTTCTTCGTCTCCGAAAAGTTCGTCTAGTTCTTCATCTCCATCGTCAAATTTTGGGCTAATCACCCCCGTTAACTGAAGTGTCTCGTAAATTCCGAGAATGCTTTTCTTTGTCTGCTGCCCCATTTTTCTAGCAGTGAGGATTTCGTCAAAAAGGGCGTGTATTTCGCGGTCGAGGTCGGTAAGTTTTTCATAGAGGGGTTGCCCTCTCTGGAAAATCTCCGTCGCCAGGGAACGCATCTGGTCGAGGAATTTCTTCAGTTCGGTGCGTTTTCTGCCAATCTGCTTGAGGAGCCACTGATGCTCCTCCTCTAAAGCTTGGAGACGAAAATGTAGGGAAGAGAGAGCCAAGGAAGGAGAGGTAGGCGAATCAGAGGAGTTCAGTGATTTCGGCTTTTTAGATCTGGTCATTACTTTGGGGTGAAAGCATATTGTCCATTCTACCAAGCCGGAAGGAGCCGCATTCGTAAAACTCACCCTTGGCTCATTTTGTTGTTTCTCCCTACTCCCATCACCCCATCACCCCTGCTCCAGCGCCCTACGGAAACCTTTTTAAGTGGCTAGAAGCTAGATATATCAATGGTCTTAATTAATTCTTATCAATCGAATTAAATTTTTGTAAATAAAATTCTCGATCAGATTAATTATTTTTTCCAAATTCCGCTAGACTTATTTAGTAAGTTCAATCGAGATTCAATATTCCATAGCTAAATTTCTATAGCACGGGCTAGAAGGGAAGTTTAGCGAGGGATTCCTTTACCCATAATTCAGCACACATACTTGCTTTAGCAGCAGGCAGGAGATTCTATGTCAAATTTTTCGAGACGGAAATTTTTAACCACGGCGGCAGTTTCAGCGGCAGGGGCCGTTGTCCTCAAAGGTTGTTTGGGTAATCCCCCCGACACTACGGGTGGAACCACCACCACCGCGCCCGCTTCCCCGGTTGCTTCTCCCGTAGCGGTAGCCCCCGGAGAGGCCCCCGAAACCACCAAAATTAAATTAGGTTATATCCCGATTGTTGAATCAGCACCCTTAATTATTGCCAAGGAAAAAGGCTTTTTTGCTAAACACGGGATGCCCGATGTGGAAGTCTCCAAACAAGCAAACTGGGGATCCGCTAGAGATAACGTCGAAATTGGGGCAGATGCGGGCGGAATTGACGGAGGACAGTGGCAAATGCCCATGCCTTACCTGATTTCCGAGGGACTAATCACCAAAAATAACGTTAAAGTCCCCATGTATGTGTTGGCGCAGTTAAACACCCAGGGTAACGGAATTGCGATCGCGGGTAAACACGAGGGCAAAAATATCGGTTTAGACCTAAAACCCGCCAAAGATTACATCCTCGGCATGAAAACGACGGGAACTCCCTTCAAAGCCGCCTATACTTTCCCGAAAGCTAATCAAGACTTCTGGATTCGTTATTGGTTAGCCGCCGGTGGTATTAACCCCGATACGGATATTAATCTAATTGCGGTTCCTGCCGCCCAAACCGTGGCCAACATGAAAACGGGAACCATGGATGCGTTTAGTACCGGCGATCCTTGGCCGGCGAGAATTGTGGCTGATCAGATCGGTTTTATGTCAGCTTTAACCGCAGAAATCTGGCCTTATCACCCGGAAGAATACCTCGCTATCCGCGCCGATTGGGTGGATAAAAACCCGAAAGCCACTAAGGCACTATTAAAAGGAATTATGGAGGCGCAGCAATGGCTCGATCAAGAGGCAAATCGGGCAGAAGCGGCGGCAATTCTCGCTAAACCGGCTTATTTCAACCTCAAAGAAGAAATTATCGCCAGTCCCCTCAAAGGAATGCAGAAAATGGGTGACGGTAAACCGGAAATCACCGACAAAAATAAAGGGGTTTTCTACTGGAAAGATCCCGCCGGTAGCGTTTCCTATCCCTACAAGAGTCATGATCTCTGGTTTTTAACCGAAAGTGTTCGTTGGGGTTTCTTGCCGAAAGAAACTTTAACCACTGCCTCCGCCTTAATCGACAAAGTTAACCGCGAGGATCTTTGGAAAGCGGCAGCTACAGAATTAGGAGTTCCCGCAGCTGATATTCCCACCAGTACCTCCCGCGGTGTCGAAAAATTCTTTGATGGCAAGACTTTTGATCCTGCCAATCCCCAAGCTTATCTCGATAGTTTGGCGATCAAAAAATAGCGAGCTTTTACCGATAGGCTAGGGGCATAAAATATCTAGTCTATTAATCCCAAAAGTGTTTTCTTCTCTTCCCAATCAAGTAACTTTATCTTCAACAAAGGAAAACGGCAAAATGGCAAGTAGCGTCAGCAGAAAAAGTAACGGTGGTTTCAACTTCAGTAAATTCTGGAAAAAGCATTCCCAAGACATTCTTCCCCCCATTATCGGTACCTTGGGTTTTCTGATTGTTTGGCAATTAGTCTCGATGGTGGGATTAATCAAATTACCCCCCCCATCCGACCTAATCACCAATGAACGGACTCGTACTTATTTAATGTATCCTTTCTTTGATCGTGGCGGCATTGATAAGGGACTATTCTGGCAAACTTTAGCCAGTCTGCAACGGGTATTAATCGGTTATTCTTTTGCTGCGGTGGTGGGTATTGGAGTTGGGATTATGGTCGGTTTAAATTCTTTCTTAAATAAGGCACTCGATCCCCTTTTTCAATTCCTGAGAACAGTTCCTCCTCTTGCTTGGGTTCCCCTATCTTTGGCCGCTTTACAACAAAACCAACCTGCCGCTTTATTCGTTATCTTTATTACCGCAGTTTGGCCGATTTTGATTAATACCACCGTCGGTGTCCAACAAATTCCCCAAGACTATATCAACGTTAAACAAGTCTTGCAATTGTCCAGCAAAAAATTCTTTTTCAAGATATTAATTCCCTCGGCTCTTCCCTACATCTTCACTGGTTTGAGAATTGCGATCGGTTTAGCTTGGTTAGCGATTATTGCGGCTGAAATCGTTATGTCGGGTATCGTCGGTATCGGTTTCTTTATCTGGGATGCCTACCAAAATAACTACATCAGCGATATTATTCTCGCGCTGTTTTATATCGGTGGTGTGGGTTTATTGCTCGATCGCTTTATGGCTTGGTTGCAAAATCAAATCGTTCGTCAATAGGGAATCAATGGGGAAACTTTCCCCATTTCTAAATAACTGAAACTTGAGCAAATTTAAGGAGAAAAAACTATGAGTTTGTTTGTCGCTGTCGATAACATTGATAAAGTATTCCCCCTCAGTGGTGGCGGTGAATATGTGGCCTTAAAAGGTATCGATTTACAGATCAAAAAAGGAGAATTTATCTCCCTCATCGGTCACTCTGGTTGCGGAAAATCCACCCTCTTAAACATGATCGCTGGTTTAGATTTGCCCACGGAAGGGGTGGTGACTTTGCAAGGTCAAAGCATTAAAAAACCAGGGCCAGATCGCATGGTAGTCTTCCAAAACTATTCCCTTTTACCCTGGTTAACCGTCAAAGAAAATATTACTCTGGCCGTCGATCAAGTTCTCGCCCAACTATCAGAAGACGAAAGAAAAGCTGAAGTCGAAAAATATATCGATCTGGTCAATCTTCGTCATGCAGTGGATAAACGTCCCAACGAATTATCGGGGGGGATGAAACAACGGGTAGCGATCGCTCGCGCCCTAGCCATCCGCCCGAAAGTCCTGCTTTTAGATGAACCCTTTGGGGCGTTAGATGCCCTGACTAGAGGTAATCTACAGGAACAGTTAATGCAGCTGTGCGAAGAATACCAAATGACCTCGGTAATGGTGACGCACGATGTGGATGAAGCGGTGCTATTATCCGATCGCATCGTCATGCTCACCAATGGCCCCGGCTCAAAAATTGGCGGTATTTTGGAAGTGGATATCCCCCGTCCCCGCAAACGCATGGAAGTGGTGGAACACCCCAGTTACTACAGTCTCCGGAGTGAAATTATCTATTTCCTCAACCAACAAAAACGGATCAAAAAACTACGCGCTCGCAAAGTCGAAGTGATTGCCCGTCACGGTTTAGAAAAAGTCAATCTAGAGATCGGTTTTGTTCCCCTCACCGCTTGCGCGCCCCTAGCAGTGGCCAAAGAAAAGGGATTCTTCACTAAACATGGTCTAGATGAGGTGAATTTAGTCCGGGAAACCAGTTGGCGAGGCGTTGTGGATGGGATCGCGGGGGGATTCCTCGACGGGGCGCAAATGCCTTCAGGAATGCCCACCTGGTTAACCGTCGGTGGTTATCAGGAGCAACCTTTGCCGATTGTCAGCGCCCTGACGATGACTCGTAACGGTAACGGTGTCACCCTCGCTAAACGCTTCTATGACGAGGGAGTGATTGACGGTAACGCCTTAAGACAGATGCTATTGGAATCGAGGGATCAGCGCCATATTTTTGGCATTGTTCACCCCTCCTCCATGCACAATTTGCTCCTACGTTACTGGTTAGCGGCAGCGGGAATTGACCCCGATAAAGACGTTCACCTCGAAACTATTCCCCCAGCCCAAATGGTAGCCGACCTGAAAACCGGTAGTATTGACGGTTACTGTGTCGGTGAACCTTGGAATCTCAGGTCTGCCATGGAGGGTATCGGTTACACCGTCGCCACCGACTTAGAAATCTGGCAGGGCCACCCAGGTAAGGCCCTGGGAGTCCGGGAAGATTGGGCCAATAAATACCCTAATACCCACGTTGCTTTAGTTAAAGCACTACTGGAAGGTTGTCGCTACTGTGCCGAGGAAGGGAATCAGGAAGAAATTCGCCAAATCCTCGCCAGTCGTCAGTACCTTAGTACCAATATCGATTATATCCAACTGGGTGATCCCAACTCCTACGCGTGCAGTCTCGATCAACCGATGAAAGAATATGCACACCATCTGTTCTATGGAGAAGGGGTAAATCGTCCCAGTCGTACCGAACACCTCTGGATGATGACCCAAATGGCGCGCTGGGGCCACATTCCTTTCCCCCGTAACTGGGTAGAAATTCTCGAACGCGTCTGTCGGGTGGGTGTCTTTAGTACCGCGGCCCGGGAATTGGGTCTAGGGGATATTAAATATCGTCGCACACCGATCCTTTTATTCGATGGTATCGAGTTTGATGCCGAGGATCCGATCGGTTATCTCAATAGTTTAGAGATCAAACAAAACATCACCATGGCCGAAGTGGCTATTGATGCTCGTCCTAGTGCCAGTGAATCTCGCAAAATTGCCTAAAAATCGACTAAGGGGATAATTCCTAGCCAATTATCCCTAGCCATTGCTCCTATTATCTAATTTCCGCCAAAGACTAATCATGTACACCACCACCGACACCGTTAACCGGGCAACCCAGGCCCCCAGTAAAGAAGCTTTTGTTACCATTGAAGGAGTTTCTAAGGTTTATCCCACTCCTAGAGGCCCCTACACTGTCCTCAAGGATGTTAATCTCAACATCAATGAAGGTGAATTTATCTGTGTGATCGGTCACTCCGGTTGCGGTAAATCCACCCTATTAAATATGGTGTCGGGTTTTTCTTCTCCCACCGATGGCATCGTTAAAGTTAACGGTAAGAAAATTACTAAACCCGGGCCCGATCGCATGGTAGTGTTTCAAAACTATGCTTTATTGCCTTGGTTAAGTGTTTTTGAAAATGTCTATCTCGCGGTAGATGCGGTGTCTCCCAATGCCCCAGAAGCACAAAAACGCTCGATCGTGCGCGAACATTTAGCTATGGTGGGTTTAACCGAAGCTATGGACAAAACCCCTCCCCAAATCTCCGGGGGGATGAAACAACGGGTTTCGATCGCCCGGGCCCTTTCTATCCGTCCAGAAGTGTTGATTCTCGATGAACCTTTCGGTGCCTTGGATGCGATTACCAAAGAGGAATTACAGGAAGAATTGCTGAAAATCTGGCAAGATAAACGCTGTACGGTGTTGATGATTACCCACGATATCGATGAGGCCCTTTTCCTCGCTGATAAGCTGGTAATGATGACCAATGGACCGGAAGCGAAAATCGGCGAAGTGATGAATATTCATTTCCCCCGTCCCCGCGATCGAGAGAGAATTATGGAGGATCCGGAATATTATCGTCTGCGTAACTATGCCCTCGACTTCCTTTATAATCGTTTCGCTCACGATGATGTCAGCTAGATGCGAGCATTTGTATTAGTTTTGGGTGCGGTTGACTTAATAGCGATCGCACCTAGATTTTTTTTTTAGGGAAGCCTTCTTCAAGTAAAATTATGTCTAAGTAGGTAGATTTTAAAAATTGTCAGACACCCCCCTTATTAAGGGGGGATCAAGGGGGGATCAGCACTCCCCTTATCAAGGGGGGATCAAGGGGGGATCAGCACCCCCCTTATCAAGGGGGGATCAAGGGGGGATCAGCACCCCCCTTATCAAGGGGGGATCAAGGG
>NZ_JADBTR010000135.1:0-6054 GCF_020246065.1 Microcystis sp. M144S2 | reverse complement strand
GCGAACCCTATCTAGTCCAAGGGCCAATCCTCGCGGTACGAGGTTCGTGGGGATCCTTTGGACAAAACAGGTCTTTTCCGGCGTTTGTCGACACACCTCAAGGAAGAATAATAATTCCTTTATCTCCCGAAGGTGATCACGGTAATTCATCTGGTGATCACACTTTAACTTCGTTTTCTTACACTATTCGCTTGATTAGTGGCGGGCCTCCAGTCCCGCCCCCCCCAACCCTCCCGCCCCCTCCATATTCTATTGCACCTTCTGGTAATAACACACCTCTTACTCCTCCAAGAATCAGCCCGACAACCCCAAATAATCCAGCGCCATCAGGAAATCCCAGGATAACGCCTCCTTTTAGTCCTTTTTCTCCTTCAAGAGCGCCTAATCTCCCAAGAGCTACCCCTGACGAGGAAGAAAAAAATCCGTTTTTGCCTCCATTTCCTGATTTTTTCCCGCCCAATTTACCTCAATTATTCCCGCCGGCTACTAATCCCTTTTCTGGTTCAACCAGCGATCCTTTTTTTAATAGGAGCAGACCTCCTCAAACTACCCCGGAAACTACTCCAGGAACTACCCCCGGAACTACCCCCGGAACTACCCCTGGAACTACTCCAGGAACTACCCCCGGAACTACCCCCGGAACTACCCCCGGACCTAGCCCTAATCCTAATAGAGATCGAGAACCAGTTCCGTTTTTTCCTCCTTTCCCAATAATTAATCCTCGAAACCCACAGACAACAAATCCTAATCAACCTCCGAACCCCGTCAATCAAACACCGCCGGGCAATAACTGTTGTGTTCCGACTCCTATTGATAATAAATTAGATCAAGTTAACAATAAACTAGACCAATTAACCCCAATTTTACAAGTGGGCGATTTATTCCTTTTAAATGTTATCAATAATAAGCTTGGCCCTCAAATAAATGGGGGATTATCGGGCTATCTTCAAGATAGATTTACAAAGTTGTGGAGGTCTAGAGTGGTTGATCGCGCTCTTAATTTAATGGCTACGGCTGCGGCTATTCACAACGCGGTTATGCTATCTCGCAACATTGGCTCTACCTTGATCTCGACTTTGGGAAATGCCTTAAATATTATCGGAATTAAAGATGGTGATGAAATTGCCCAAAATTTTTCGAGCGTTATCGGCAACTCAATTGAAAATATTGTTAAAGGATTAATAGGCAATGAAAACTATACACAACTATCTGAAACGTGGGCAAGGGCTAATAGGATTTATCAAAGTGCAATCAATATTTATCAGTTAACTACTGATTCGCTTTTTGGCATTACTCAGGGACTTGAACAGACTGCTAAGTATACGGGGAAAATTGGCAACGCTTTAAGAAAATCGGGGGTAATTTTAGAAAACTCCTATAATTGGATGAGCGAAACGTTCAATTTCTCTGGTGGCAAAAATAGACAAATTAATCGAGTGATTGAGGGGCTACAGCAAGCGAGTGAGGTCGCTTCTGACTTAGAGAGTATAACCTCGGAATTTAGATCAGTTACCGAGAATGTGACAGAAATTGGCACTCAGATAAACACAATCAGAACAGAAATTAACGGAAAAGAAGAAAACAGAACAAACAACGAGAACAACAGTAAAAACTCCTCACAATCCCCGCAAATAAACAGGTCTGATTTAATTAAACCCGACAATTAACAATTTATGGCTACTCCTACCAACTTCGACGAATTTGAACACTTGCAAAGCACTATTCTAAGAGTTCATAACCGAATAGTGAGAGATGATTTTAGTGACATTACAGGCGATGATTTAGATTTAGCCGTCCCTCGGTCTTCGTTGCGTTGGGCTTGTTTGCTTAAGGATAACGACACTTGTGATATGATGATCCAGCGATTTTTATTATTTTATTTTAGCTTAAGGAAAGCGCAGGATTTGCAACAGCCTTTTTATGGGATTCCCTTAGACGATTTACACGCTTCAAGGAAATTTAAACCACAAATTACATTGTATTTTAAAGAAGATGATAACGACGTAGAAGAAGATAAGCGTCCAACGTGGGGAGAGATTTCTTTTAGATTAATGAATGAATCTAGCACTACAATCACAAGAACAGAATTAACTACTTTAGGCAACAAAATAAAGACAGAGTTTGGACCCGCTAACGGGTATGTTTGGAAAAAAGGAAGAAAGTTATACTCTTACACTGAAAAAGAAAAAGGTTATCAATTGCAGTTACTTTGTCGGGATGAGGCTACCGCTAAAGAAGTAATTAATAAGGTTTTAGACTTACAAAATCATACACCTGATTGGAAGTTTTTAAAATCTAACATTGCCGACGATGAAAATGCGTCTTTCCCCTATAACCCCGGTAATCACACAATTTTAGGAAAAAGCTATAAAAAGCCCCGCCGCCGCCCGATGGTCGATGTTCGCTTTCAATACGCCGCCGCCACCATCTGGGGCTTAAACAAGCCGATCACTCTTTACGATCGCTCGTTTAAGTTGATCGACGCACTGGTTAGCTAAAGGTAGAGATGGGCTCAGAACGTCTATACCTTTCTGCTCAGAGCAGAGTTTTAAAATCAGTGTAAAAATGGCAATTGTAACAGCACATAGAAGATAAAGTTAAAAATATATGTCACGACGGCGATTTTCGGACTTAGAGGCTCGATTGTTAAGCTTTTTACAGAGTGGAGGCAGCAGGGACATCAGCCAAATTCAGGATCAAGAATTAAAAAAATATGCCGGGTGGAAGTTTAATCAAGACGGCAATAGACGGACCCTTCCGGCTTCCAGCACCAGAAACCGCCAAGGCATCAAATACGCCATCATAGAGCCGTTTGGAGACCTGACAAACCCGTCTAAACTTTTCCTAGCCAGTGTGTCCGAGCGAGCGAGAACGTGGCTTACAGGTCAACCCTCGGCCTTAAAAACTGCGGTCGGATGGAAGCCCGTCCCGGCGGATACCAGCCCCAACAAGCCAATCTTTGTTAAAGGGTTTATTGCGGCCCGAGCAATTATCCGTCAACAGGCGGCATCGGCAAACGAGCGAACTTCGCGAATCACCGGGAAAAGATATAAAACAAAAGCAGGCTCTACCCAACAAGGCTACAGTATTCCTTTTGGATCAACGAGTGATAACAGCGAAATCGTTCAAGCTCGAGCTATTGCTTTAGCAGTTCCAGACGCTACATTTTCCGTGTCTTTTTTACCCGAAAGATATGTTTCAGCCCCTGAATTAGCTACCTTGTAATCAATTTAAAAGCTATGTCTAGTTTAATCGAAATTATTCCAAGCTTTGAGATTCAGTTAGGGAGGGATATTGATCCTGATTTGTTTAGTCAGGTAAAAAATCTTGAGAATCAAAGAAATCTTTTTTTAAAGAAGGAGATTAGTTTTGAAGATTACTGTGATGCCGTCGCAATAAGCTGCGACATTGATGACTACTTAGATGAAGTTAGCGACCGGTTGGATTATGCCAATAATTTACGAATTTTCTAATAGTAGTTACTGGGAATTCGTAGGGCAGCAAACCTTAACCGCTCCTGTCAATAGTGAGGAAGGGATAGAGACTTTTTCTCCTATTGGTGATACAGGTTTCCCAATTGCCTTAGAATCTCCCATTATCGCTGTATCGGCCACTGCTTTTGAGGAACAACAAAACTGGAATTATGCCGGTAAAGTGTTTCAGCGAATTTTTACAGGGATTACTATTGGGGGAAGTTTTGATAGTTATGTAGATAGTCAATCGGTGTTTTTTAAAAAAGTCAACGTAATTAGGTTTAATCAATTAAATAGCAGTTACGCCTTGACTTTTCGCCCTCCCCGCTGGGTTACTTCTGTAACCTACAGAGTTTTTATCTACACTGGCCCTATTGTGGACACAATAGATGAAAAGCTTGATCAAATTTTAAACAGATTACCAGGTGTACCATGATTCCATTTACTTTATTCGCTATTGTTTGTCCTTTATTATTTCTAGAATGTCACAGAAAAATAAAATCGCTTTACTTTTTGTCGGGGCGGGGTTATTAAGCGGAATTGTTTTAAGTTATCATCTGCCCGCTGAAAAATTAGCGATTGCGCTTACTGGTCCGAGTGCTGTAGTGGGCGCTGGTTTAACCCAATGGAATAACAAAAACGACCAAAACAATGACCAAGACGAAAATTAACTGGAAAAATTCTGCTCAAAAAATCTCTAAATATTTTTCTGTAGGAGAGGTAACAAAAAACGACCCGCGGCGAATTCCGATCACTGGTGGCGATATAGAAAACAATATCTTGCAACTCGCAATCGAACTCGACAAGATTCGCGAGGAGTGGGGATCTCCAATAAGGGTTATCTCTTGGTATCGCCCACCCGTTGTTAATCGCACCGTGAGTAAGTTTTCTAATTCTCAGCACATTTATGGTCGGGCGGCTGATATTTACCCGATTAACCCCGCGTCCTTAATTAAGTTTCAAGCTTGGCTTGATCAGCACTGGCACGGAGCGTTAGGGTATGGCGCAAAAAAAGGGTTTGTGCATCTCGATATGAGAAATGGTAAAGGCTGGCGCTCCGGTGGTCAAAAAGGGCCACGATGGAATTATTAGGGTCGTTGTCAGTTCCAAACAATCGATCGCGATTCTAGCGATCGATTTTTTCTAGGGGTATCACTTTAACAAATTGCGGGTTAAAAGTTGATAGAGTAACCTGGTCTCGTAAAACAGCAAGCGACATAAACCATCCTTGCCTAGTGCCTTAAAACTGGGTAACTCTTTTGTTTTCTCAATTCTTTGACCATTTTCGTGGTCGTAATAGACATGAATTCGGGGATTAAGCCACGAATGCTTAAGCTTGCCAATAATTTCAGTTTTAGCGGGTTTATTCGGGCAAATAGTGACCAGTGCGTGAGCGTACAAGTGAGAGCGCATCAAATCGGAACCCTTCCAAGACTTTTTAACCTTGTCTTGTTTGGCTGAGGTATCACCAGAAATTTGATAGGAATACCCTAAGCCTAGATAAGCTTGAAACTTTCTAAGGCTGATATCGTGATCACCTTTAAAGTAGGGCTTGCCGTTGACTAAAAATCTTTCGATAGGGTAACAGTGCAAAAGCAACAAGCTCTTAGTCACCGTCCCAAAAAGAAATTTATCAAACACTTGGCAATAACCCTTAAACTGCTCTAATTCCAGAATTTCTCTTAGATTTTTTTCTTTAACCGCAATTCTATCCTGATAAATGACAATATCCTTAGCTAACAACTGGCTATATTCACTAATTCCAGTTCCGGCCGTGGTTTTGATGCGGGAATTATTTTTTAGTCCGGCGATATGTCCTAATGTAGGATTACAGCCCTTAACCCCGATATATTCAAAGACTCTTTGTGCAATCTCCGGAAGTTCACAGCATAACCGCTGTCTAAGTTGGTTAATCAAAGAGTTTTTATTTTTATCAAGCTGTTCTCGCTCGTGAAAAGTCCGGCGCAATAAATCGATCGAGTCGTGATCGTAATTGTTTAAAATCGGGGGATTGCCTAGATCGTCTAACCCTGATTTGTCGAAATAAGTTAAGGCAATGGTTAGAGCGTCAAGATAATCGTCTTTATTTTTAGTCTTAAAATAATGTTGACGATTTATCTTAGTTTGCTGGTGAGATATCCAGTAAATAGGTAACCCTAATTTTTTAGCGCAATTAACCCAGAAGCTTGCATACCAGTAACCCGTAGGTTCGAGAATGATCGCGTCAGCTTCTAAAGATTTAATAATCTCGATCGCTTCTGCATTACATTCTAACTTATAAGCTATCTCGTTAAGTTGAGTGTTTCCTTTAATTCGCGGGTAGCCTTTAATCGGTTCTCCAATAATTTTCGAGTATTGCAGGGGGGAAACCGCCGGAAATTCGCACAAAAAAACCACGATAGCCCAATTACGGCTAACGTCTATACCTAGTATTTTCATCGGTTATAATGGGAGTGAATTGAATTTAAAAAGAATTAGCCTTACGATACTCCCGTAGGGCTTTTTAAGCCCTATCTCACTTTAAAAGGCACAACTTTTAAAAGTCCTCGAAGCCTTACGATGCGAGGACAGGCTAACGCCT
>NZ_JADBTR010000134.1:0-13735 GCF_020246065.1 Microcystis sp. M144S2 | reverse complement strand
CTTGGCTGTTTATATTTTAACCAATAAATTGCTGTATTGCAAGCATAGTGAGCTTTTAAAGATAAATTATTGTTTTATTGGTCAGCAATAATTGTCTGTTTTTTATTTAATTTTACATGACAAGTTCGGAAGAGCCAAAATCATAGTTTAGACGGTATTGGGTGCGTTGTTCATTCATAGCGTGGCAGATGGGGAATTGATGGGTAGGGGCGAAGCATTCGGATAAGAAATTTATGGTTTCAGCGATAGATTATGCACGAATGCTTCGCCCGTACAGGGATTTAATGGGGAGATTATCGTAATTGTATCATCGGCATAATAGGCGAAGGTTATTGCCTAGAGTAGGGTCGTTTCATTCTCTCAAATGTCATTCTCTCAAATTCTTATCTGGCAACGTTTTTAGTCGATTTTTAGGAAATACATATCTGAAAATTTTTCCAAACGTCGTGCTTTGTAGGTTGATTCATGAATCAACCTACTATGAGAGTTGATTCATGAATCAACCTACTATGAGAGCAAAAACCTGTACTTCCCTGCTCCCTAGCTTATACCATTTCTCTAAATGAAAACTACACATCGAATTTAAGTCACCCTTTTTAAGGGGGATTTAGGGGTATTAAACTTCTGTAGTCAGACTTGGGAGAATTGGTATTACCTCATCAGCGATTAAGGGTAGCAAAAAAAAAGAATTAGATTCGGAGAATGAATCAACCCTACCCAGAAGCGGCACAATAGGAAGAAAGCCGCAAAATTAGCGGCTAAACTGCGGGAATTGGGCATAAATCCCCAAGAAAATTGCTAATTATCTGATGATTGCTGAATTTAATCCCATGTATAGACGAGAATTACTGCAATTTATAGGCTCTCATGCTCTTTTTGGAGCTATTAATCCAGAATTTGCTTGGAATTATCAAAATATTGACCATTGGGGCGAATTATCAAGGAATTATCGCCTCTGCAGCACGGGAAAGCAACAAACACCGATCGATCTGAGTATAGTGTCTGAAAAAGAACTATACCACCCCACCTTTAATTATCGTCCTGTACCCCTAAAAATTCGCCATAACGGTCGTACAATCTTAGTTCAGACCGAAAAAGGTGGAAATATGAGTTTTCACGGCGAAAACTGGGATTTATTGCAGTTCCATTTTCATCACCCCAGCGAACATCGGATTAAAGGTCAGTCTTTCCCTCTGGAAATTCATTTAGTGCATGGGAATGATAGGGGAAATTTAGCAGTTGTGGGTATCTTAGCCGAAATCGGCGCAAATAATCCCTATTTACAAACGATTTGGGATTATTTGCCCCGAGAACCTTCTCCTGAAATGATTATCCCCGATACTTGGGTCAATGCTGGGCTTTTACTGCCAGAAAATAGCGATTTTTATGAATATCGCGGGTCTTTGTCCACTCCTCCCTGTAGCGAGGATGTTCTCTGGTTAGTCTGGCAAAATGCGATCGAAATTTCTCCCCAACAACTGCAACAATTGGCCGCGATTTTTCCGCGTAATGCGAGGAATATTCAACCCTTAAACGGGCGATCAATCTGGCATTCCTAGTGGACGGTGAGCCTGTCGAACCGCAGAAATTGTGGGCATTTTGGCTAATTTAGATAATTTTATTAACTTTTAGACCAAAAATCGTAAATAACTCAGGAATACGCTCAATAACTAAAGCTTCGGTGGCTGTCCAGTCACTTTCCTTCGTGGCTAAAACCCCCAGAACACTCAGAGGAACCTGTAGAAATAGGTGACTTAAGAGGAGAGCGATCCCAGCGATGACTAAACCTAAAAGCCGCCATTGGGGGAGATAGGCGGCCACGGCAGCCGCTAGAGGGGCAAAATTATAGATGGGCCAAGCGATGAGAATTAGGAGGACGACTCCCAAAAGAGTAAGAAGACGATGGCGAGGACGTTTAAAAAGAGAGAGAATTTTTAACTGTTCGGGGGTGAGTTGACTCGGTTTCAGGGCAACCAACAAAAGACTAAAGATATCAAAAGGTTTTGTCCACTGCATCCAAAAGACGGGAATGATAGCGATCGCTCCCAGAAATAGCCATTCTAGCCAAAGAAAAGGCAAGGGATCGCCCACAGCTAAACCAATCCAAGCGATTTGTAAAAAGATTGGCAAACCCGCTAACCCTGCCAGATGAATCCACAAAAAAGGTTCTGATTTCATAGAGGGAAATGAGAATTATAAATTATAAATTATGAATTATGAATTATGAAGTGGGGAGATGGGGGAGTGGGGGAATTATGACTGATAACTGATAACTGACTCCCGACTCCTGACGGTTCAAGTGTAATTAACTGGATAAAGTGCGACGTTTCATGACCATTTCGTAGGCTTCGATAATATCGCCTTCTTTCCAGTCATTGAATTTAGAAACACCGACACCGCACTCGAAACCGGTGGCCACTTCCCGGGCATCTTCCTTCATCCGTTTGAGGGAATCGAGAACTCCCTGATAAACAATTTCCTTGCCGCGACGCACGCGCAGGAAGCGATTCCGCACCAGTTTACCAGATTGGACATAACAGCCCGCCACGGCCCCACGACCGACGGTGAAGACAGCACGCACTTCGGCGAAACCGAGGTGTTCTTCCACTTCTTCGGGGTCGAGAAGACCTTCCATCGCCCCTTGAATATCATCGAGAAGCTTGTAGATGATATTGTAATCGCGGATATCGACTCCTTCCCGATCAGCGGATGCTCTGGCTCCACTGGCAAGGGTGGTATTAAAGCCCACCACCACCGCACCACTAGCGGCGGCCAGATCCACATCGGTTTCGGTGATTTCCCCCGGAGAGGCGAGGAGAACCCGAATCTGCACTTCGTTTTGGGGTAACTGTTTAAGCGCACCGAGGATAGCCTCAACGGAACCTTGCACATCTGCCTTGAGGATGAGATTAAGTTCCTTGAGTTGTCCTTCTTGAGCTTGGATAGAAAGGGTGCTAAGGCTAACTCGACGAGAAGAGAGGGCCTGTTGTAAACGGGTGTTGCGTTGTTCGATCGCCCGTTGATCGGCAATTGATCGGGCCTCTTTTTCACTTTCATAGACATCGAATTCATCGCCGGCGGCTGGCACATCACTAAGACCGAGGATTTCCACGGCGAAGGAGGGGGTGGCCGCTTCGACTTTTTGACCGCGATCATCGATCATCGCCCGAATTTTGCCGAAAACGGAACCAGCGACGATGCTATCACCGACGCGGAGAGTGCCATTCTGGACGAGCAGGGTAGCCACGGGGCCTTTGGTGCGATCGAGGTTAGCTTCGATCACGGTTCCCTTAGCCAAGCGATCGGGGTTAGCGACCAATTCCTCCACTTCTGCCACCAAGAGGATCATTTCCAGCAGATTATCGAGATTTTCACCCCGCAGGGCGCTAACGGGAACCATAATCGTCTCACCGCCCCAATCTTCGGCCACCAGTCCCTGTTCGGTCAATTCCTGTTTAATCCGGTCGGGGTTAGCCGAGGGTTTATCGACTTTGTTAATCGCCACCACGATGGGGACTTCCGCGGCCCTGGCGTGACTGATTGCCTCTTTCGTTTGGGGTTGTACGCCATCATCGGCGGCTACCACCAGCACCGCTATATCGGTGACTCTCGCCCCGCGGGCGCGCATAGCGGTAAAAGCTTCGTGGCCGGGGGTATCCAAAAAGACAATCTGTTCCGGTTTGCCGTTATGTTCCACATCGACGTGGTAAGCACCGATGTGCTGGGTGATGCCGCCGGCTTCCCCCTGGGCGACTTTGGTTTTGCGGATCGAGTCGAGGAGAGTGGTTTTACCGTGGTCAACGTGACCCATAATGGTGACGACGGGGGGACGACGCTGGAGACTTTCCCAGTCGGAGACATCGATCATTTCCGTGGTTTTGATCGCCGCCGACTGGGTGCTGGGGGTTTCCACGGCGATCTCGAAGTCCCTGGCGATCATTTCGATCGTGTCCACGTCGAGAGTTTGGGTGATATTAACCGCCATCCCTTTAAAAAATAGGGTTCTGATGATCTCGGTTTCGGGGACTTTCATCAATTCCGAGAGGTCGCGCACGGTGAGACTGCCAGTGACGACGATGCTTTCCGGGCGTTTTTCCTCTTGGGGTTCTTGGCGCTCGCTTTTCGGGCTGCCGGTGTGGGCGGTTGGTTTACTAGGCCGCTTAACTTTGACTGCTGTTGGGGTGCCGGGGGTGGCAGCTTTAGCACTGGGCGGTTTGGGGGGACGAGCGGTGGAAAGGGTAAAACTGGGGGTATTAATTAACCCGGATAGTTCCGATTCTAGATCATCGTCATCTTCAAAGAGGGCTTGGGTGCGGCGTTTGTTTTTGCCAGCAGTTTTGGCGGTTTTAGCCGCTTTTTTCTCTTCTTCTTCTTCTTCTTCCCAGGTAGATTTTTTGGCCATGCGAGGGGGCATGGTCGGTCGTTTGAGTTTTTTGGGCCCGTCTGCTCCGAGCAATCCGGTATCCGTATCGATTTCTGTGCCATCAACACCAGATTTCTTGGTGGTGTCGGTTTCTTCCTCGCCGGTAGCCGAGATTTTAGCGGGCATACCGGGGCGAACTGGGCGCTTCAATTCCACCGTCTCCCGCACTTCTCTAGCTGGTTCCCCCAGTTTCGGGCTTTTTCCGTCAGGTTTGCGGTGGAGGGTCGGTTTTTCTGGTTTAGCCAAGCCAGCCCTGCGCTCAGGATTAGGGGCGTTTTCGCTCTCGCCGCGCTCGCGTTTTTCCCCCCCCCTTCGACTTGGCTCAGGGCAAGGGGGCCTGTCGTTACTGCCGGGGGCATTTTTAGATCGGGGTTCTGGCCGGCCCGAGGCGCTTTCAGGGCGTGGTTTCGGGGTGAGGGAAGGTCGATTAGGTGGGGCGATTAAGGTGGAGGATGCTTCTGGCACTAGCGGGGTTTCGGTCGGGGTTTCTTTAAAACTGGCGGACTGAGATGGCATCTCTGCAGCGGTGGGGGGAGTTTTTTCGGCCGCACCGTCGCGCCCTGGGGCAGCAACGAGGGGTTTAACTGGGGGACGGGGAGGACTGATTAAAGTCGGTTTAGCTGAGGAACCAGCAGGCCCGGGATAGATTTCCCCTTCTTCGCCAGTTTCGGGGCGGTTGTGTTTATGCAGGGCTAAAATCTTTTGTTTTTTTTCTTCGGCAGGACTAACCGATTCTCGCTGACCCGTGCTATTTTTGCTGGTACTCGAAACAACTCCCTTCGCAGCAATTGCCTTGATGCGTTGGGCATCCTCTTCGCTGATCGTGCTACTGTGGCTCTTGTACTCGATGTTCAACTGGTCACAGATATCCAAAATGTCTTTGTTGTCTAGATTCAATTCTTTTGATAAATCGTAAATTCTGACTTTCGCGTTACTCATCCATTATCCCCCGGCTAAAGTGTTAGTGATCCTATAAGTTGGCTGATTTTTTGATCCTGTCAGGACTGCCCCCTTTCCATGGTAACGATTTTGTGGCTATGATCGTCAATTTTAATCCTGATTTGGACGACCTTGCTTGGCAGTCCCGAGGCGCTCTTGCAAGGATTCATAGAGCGTTTCGGGAATATTGGCTTTTAGGGCCCGTCCGAGACGATTTTTTTGCCTGGCCAGTTGCAGGCAGTTAGGTTGCGGACAGATATAGGCAGCTCTTCCCATGCCTTGATCTAATTGTATCTGTCCGGACGGGTGTAGTCGGACAATTCGCCAAAAAGATTCTTTCGGGGCGAAGAGACGGCAGCTAATACAGCGTCGATAATTGACGAAGGGGTTCATTCTTGGTCTAAATCCTGCGCTTCTGGGTCGGTTTCATCGGTTTTTACCTCTTGTTCTCCTTTATAAAGGGCGATATCCTTAATATCGATTTTCCAGCCCGTCAGACGGGCGGCTAGACGCACGTTCTGTCCTTCTTTGCCAATCGCTAAACTCAATTGATCCTGTGCCACCAGTACCAATGCTTGTCTTTCTTCGGCATTAGTGAACAAAACTTGGTCGATACGGGCGGGACTAAGGGCATTGGCGATGTAGGTGGCTGGATCCGGAGACCAGCGAATCACGTCGATTTTTTCTCCCCGCAATTCGTTCACCACGGCTTGAATCCGCGAACCTCTGGCCCCAATACAGGCCCCAACCGGATCCACGTCTCTTTCTAGGGTATCGACGGCGATTTTTGTGCGCGAACCAACGTGACGGGAGGGGGGATTAGCTTCTCGAGCGACGGCGACAATACGCACGATTTCCTCCTCGATTTCGGGAACTTCGTTAGCGAACAGATATACTACTAAACCCGCCGCCGCTCTGGAAACGATTAATTGCGGGCCGCGGTGAGAACCTTCCAGGACTTTTTTGAGCAGCACTTTAAAGGTGGCGTTAGCGCGATAATTATCGTTGGGCAGCTGTTCCCGTTTGGGTAGTTCTGCTTCCACTTCTGGTTGACCGTAGGTGCTTTGTACCATGACAATAGCGGCCTGTCTTTCAAAACGGACAACCCGGGCCTGTAAAACCGTTCCTTCCAGATCTTGGAACTCCTCTTGAATCAATTTACGTTGGTTATCCCGCAGTTTTTGCAGTAAAACCTGTTTAGTTTGAATCGCCGCCATGCGACCAAATTCTTTTTGGTCGGGGGTGACATCAAGAACTACTTCATCCCCTAACTGGGCCTCATCGGCTACTTCTTGCACTTCTTTGAGACCGATGTGATGGTCGGGATTGGTCACTTCTTCCACAATAGTTTTAGTCGAAAGGATGCGAAAGCCTTCTTCTTCTACGTCTAATTCCACATCAAAGTTATTGAAATAATCTTCATGAAATTGAGCAGCTTTTTCTAAACTTTGGGCGCGTCGATAACGTTCGTAACCCTTGATTAGGGCTTCACGCAAGGCTTCCTGTACGGCATTTTTGGGCAGATTATGTCGTTGGCTAATTTCTTCGAGCATTATTTTTAAACCGGGCAAATTAACAGTAGCCATAATTATTTTTTCTCCTTACTTTTGAGTTATTAGTTAGAACTTGGAATAGGCAATAAGGAACAGGCAATGGGCAATAGAGAGAATAAATAAAAGCAGTCTCCTGGCGACCGTCTCCTGTCCTTTTTTTTACTTTTGATCCCGCCGCTCATCTAAACGGACGCTGATGACGGTAGTGCGATCGATGGTCAGGGAGCGACCTTTTTGGTTAAGATAAATAGATTGCTGGTCTCTACCTTGCAGTTTTCCGCGCCATTCTTGCGGTTTTCCCTGGCTATCCTGGCCGGTAACGATGACGGGAAAGCCTTTAAAAGACTGAAATTCGCGCTCACTGCTCAGTTGTCGAGAAATGCCGGGGCTAGATATTTCTAAAACGTAGGCCCCGGGTAAGATTTCTTGACTGTCGAGGGCGGTTTCTAGGGACCGACTCATCTGCTCACAGTCCTCTAAACCGGTATCTCCCGCAAGATTGCGAATATCGACGCGCAGGACGGGAGGCCTTTTATTGGTTTGGAAAACGATATCGACCACTTCTAGCCCCAAGTTTTCAGCGATAGGGGTGGCTAGGTGCAGCAGGTCGGGGATGAGCGGATGGGTCATGATTTAGACAATAAAAAAAGCGGGCGAAACCCACTTCCCTAAACTGTTAGTGATTGGGATAGGCAGTTGTTAGACTACCTAGCTGAATACAATATAGCAAAAAACCGTCATCACTATTTGCCCTGAGGGTCGTGCCTGGGGAAAAACAGAACAGTGGTCACGATCGAGTCGATCTGTCACAATGAATACAGGGTAACTAGATATAGAGTCAATTATGGATCAAAAATCTCCACTCACCGTAGTTAGAGCCAAGCCAGCTAAGAATCGTGGTCGTCGGCCAGTATGGAAAGGGATTGTCACCACTTGGATGATTCTGCAAACCTTTGGCCATGTCACTCCTGCTTGGAGTCAAAAAAACCAAAATACCCTCACCTACGGTGAATTGTTAGAGAAGATCGAGCAAGGAAAGGTAAAAAAGGTCGAAATCAATCCTTCTTTGCAGCAGGCAGCAGTTACCCTCGTCGGTCAAACGGACAAGGATCCCCCGAAAGAAGTCAATTTATTTGACCAAAATCCCGAATTAATCAAGAAACTCGATGCTAAAAAAATTGAGTACGGCATTCTCCCCAGCACTGACAATTCGGCCCTGATCAATGTTCTCACTAACCTGTTAGTGATTATTCTCGTCTTGGGATTATTGGTGTTTATTATCCGTCGTTCTGCCAATGCTTCCGGTCAAGCGATGAACTTCGGTAAATCAAGGGCGCGGTTTCAGATGGAGGCGAAAACTGGCATAGAATTTAATGATGTGGCGGGTGTGGATGAGGCCAAGGAAGATCTAGAGGAAGTGGTAACATTCCTCAAACAACCGGAAAAATTTACGGCTATTGGTGCGAAAATCCCCAAGGGAGTCCTGTTAATCGGGCCCCCGGGGACGGGAAAAACTTTACTGGCTAAAGCGATCGCGGGAGAGGCGGGAGTACCTTTTTTCAGCATCTCCGGGTCGGAATTTGTGGAGATGTTTGTCGGGGTTGGTGCGTCGCGAGTGCGAGATCTGTTCCGAAAAGCCCAGGAAAATGCCCCTTGTTTGGTTTTTATCGATGAAATTGATGCCGTTGGTCGTCAAAGAGGGATCGGTTATGGGGGAGGTAATGATGAACGGGAACAAACCCTGAACCAATTATTGACGGAAATGGACGGTTTTGAGGGAAATACTGGCATTATCGTCATTGCCGCCACCAACCGCCCCGATGTTTTGGATTCGGCCCTGCTGCGTCCGGGTCGTTTTGATCGACAGGTGGTGGTGGATTATCCAGATTTTAAGGGACGTTTGGGCATTTTAGAGGTCCATTCTCGCGATAAAAAGGTGGCTGCTGATGTGGCTCTGGATGCGATCGCCCGGCGCACCCCCGGTTTTACTGGGGCAGATTTGGCTAATATGCTCAACGAAGCGGCGATTTTTACCGCTAGAAGGCGGAAAGAGGCGATTACCATGGCGGAAGTCAACGATGCGATCGATCGGATTGTGGCCGGTATGGAAGGGCGCGCTTTAGTGGATAGTAAAGCCAAGCGTTTGATCGCCTATCATGAAGTCGGCCATGCGATTGTCGCTAGTCTCTGTCCCGGCCACGATCAGGTGGAAAAAGTCACCCTGATTCCCCGGGGTCAAGCGCAGGGGTTAACTTGGTTCACTCCCGATGAGGAACAGGGTTTAACCAGTCGTTCCCAGTTATTAGCCCGAATTGCGGGATTGTTAGGGGGACGAGTGGCGGAGGAATGTGTCTTCGGTGAGGATGAAGTGACCACCGGGGCCGGTAATGATATTGAAAAAATTACCTATCTGGCCCGACAGATGGTAACGCGTCTGGGAATGTCGGAATTGGGATTGATTGCCCTAGAGGAGGAGGGCAATTCCTATCTCGGTGGTGCTGGTGCTGGTTATCATGCCGACCATTCTTTCGCAATGATGGCGAAAATTGATGCACAAGTGCGGGAACTTGTCAAGCAATGCCACGATTTAGCAACAAAACTTATCCTTGACAATCGTGTGGCGATTGATCGCTTGGTGGATATACTGATTGAACAGGAAACCATTGACGGCGACGAATTCCGACGTTTATTGACGGAATTTCAGCAACAAGCGGATCGGTCAATGGTGACTACGGTTTAATTTGCCCTTCGTCTCCTCGCTTCGATTAAGTGGTTAGGAGACGATTTCAGCAAAAAATCGGCTAATCAGTCGGACAAAGCCAGAATTAACGACTAACATTGTGAGCAGGAATTTTACTAATGGAATGGCCGTTATGATTGCCTTTGGTGGGGGCAATAATATTAGCTTCTAAAGCTGAAGTCATCTCGGCCAACATTTCTAGATTGAAACGATAGCCGACGTTGCGGACGGTTTGAATTAAATTAGGTTGTCTGGGATCGGTTTCGATTTTTTTCCGCAGAGAGAGAACATGAGTATCGATTGTCCGGGGATTATCAATTTCCTCGGGCCAAGCGCGACGCAGTAAATCGGCTCTTGATAGGGGTGTTCCCTCCGCTTGGGCCAAAACGTAGAGTAGGCTAAATTCTTGGGGCGTTAATTCGATATATTCCCCGCGAAATTGTACCCGTCGTTGGGCTAAATCTATTTTTAATTCGCCATAATCCAAGTGTAGGGGAGCAGCCCTACTGCCTAAACGACGAGTTAACACTTCTACCCTAGCCATAAATTCTTGCATTCCAAAGGGCTTTCTCAGGTAGTCGTCGGCCCCCGCTTTTAAACCATTGACCACATCTTTTTCGCCATTACGGGCCGAGAGAATCAGTATTAAAGACTGTTTTTGTTGATAAAGCCAACGGCAGAGTTCGATTCCATCCCCATCTGGCAAATCGGAATCGATAATTGCTAAGGTTGGTTGACGATGAAGGAAAGCTTGACGCGCACTTTGCAGGGTTGCCGATTGATTGACCAAATAACCGGCCTGTTGCAGATGCCAAGCTAATAGCGATCGCAAGTGCGGGTTGCCCTCAACAATAGAAATATGGATCGATACCACTTGAGTTTCTGCCCCATTACTGCACAGATTGACACATTGTCAGGGTATCAGAATTAATGTCAAGATGTTGTAACAATCGTAACATTCGTTAGCTGTCAGACTTCGGCACAAGCTCAGTAGTTCGACAAGCTCACTAACACGAACGCTTTTTTCTCCCTTCTCCCTGCTTCCATCACCCCATCACCCCCCGCAATGGCTCGACTGAGCTTCGCCGAACGTCCGAACGTCGCGCACGAAGTGGTCTGCCCACTTCATAATTCATAATTTATCCCACTTTCCGCACTTCTTAACATTCAATTGGTAATTCTTACCAATATATTGCTTAAAATCCCTTGCCAGTAGTGACTATAGCTACAATAACGGATGTTGATCAAGGTGAAGAATTGTAATTTTTTTTCTCATAAAAAATCAATTATTGAAAATGTTCTCAATAGTAGTTTCTACAATCAAGGTTTTTCCTCAAAACATCTTGGGGAATGTAAAAATATATAAAAATATATGAAGATGTGCGGAATGTCGTTTACAATTTATGATTCATAATTTCATCACCCCACTCCCCACTTCATAATTCATAATTCATAATTTGTAGTTTGTAATTCATACTTACCCGAAAATGTCTTGACTATCAAACCCCATTTAAGGTATTCTATTGAATGATGTCAGAGGTGGTGGAATCTGGGAGCATCTCACCTTTGTAACCCCTAAATCAGGTTTTTATGTCAAGCTGTTTTGAAAGCCTTGCTAGAAACCAGTTTTATGGATAAGTATAATTACTGACTTGCATAAATGAGATGCTCCCGTGGAATCCAGATTTGAATTGGCGTACAAACTCGGACAGTAATGCAATTCAGATTTGAATTAGCCTACTCTTTGTGGGACTTACCCAAAAGCTCACAAATATTCTCTGTCTGCTCATATCTTCTTGATTGTTATCTCAGCCATCTAACCACTAAAAAACGACTAGAACACCATGATAGATAACTTTGTCGCCAACGACATCTATAACTATATAGATGGTCTAGATTCCTCATGTTTTGAGAAATTTTTGGCGGGGAATAAGTCATCAATTTTTCCCACCATAGCCACTAACTGCATAGCATTAGATCGCACCCCCAGTATATGTCAGTCAAAGTTTTCACCTGACTTATACACTATACGACGGTAAAGGGAGGGCGGAGATCGAAATAACCCCCAACTCCCCAGAAATAAGTATCGACAGTTAGGAACCAACCCCTGACCTCACATCTGAAGCACTCAAGGAGAAAAAATATGCTTGACCAAAGTTTCAACCTATCAGACAGCAATGTTTTAGATGATATCTTCCAGTTACCAACCCTTGGCGTGGGATCAGGTTTGGGACGCTCCGACTTGATTACCCCTGTTTTCCGCAAAAGTCTCCAGGGCATGGATTCTGGCTTTTTAAGCAATTCTGTGGAAGAATCCCAGCTAGGACTAGAAAATCGCTGGCAATCATCCCAATCCCTTTCCTCTTGGCTTAACGGCGATGATTTTTTAACGGGTCAAAGTAGTTTTGTGGGTCTTTCCAGTTCCGTTGACCTAGCCGGCAATACCCGCGCCAATGCCAGAGTGATTACCGTCGGTTCCAGCACCACCAGTTACACCGATTGGGTAGGAAGCACCGACACCAACGATTACTATCGTTTCACCCTCGCTAATTCTAGTAACTTTAATCTCGGTCTAACTGGAATGACCGCCGACGCGGACGTGCAACTGTTAAATAGTAGCGGTTCTCTCATTGCCTCCTCTATTAACGGTGGTACGACTTCTGAGAGCATTACCCGTCAGTTGAGTGCAGGCACCTACTACATTCGTGTCTATCCCTATAGTGGCAATACCAACTATAATCTCGCTGTTTCGGCTACCACAGCCCCAGTTGTACCCGGATATAGTGCCATTTCAGGATACGGTTTAGTTAATGCCGCGAAAGCCGTCGCTGGAGCCTTGAATCAAAGTCCTTTTGCCAACGTTCCCACTTTTGGTGGTGCTAATGACTGGGGGGTTAACTTAGTTAATGCTCCCGAAGCTTGGGCAAGAGGTTATACAGGACAAGGAGTAGTCGTTGCTGTACTAGATACAGGAGTTGACCGCAATCATGCCGACTTAGCGGGCAATATTTGGACGAATGCGGGCGAAATTGCCAATGATAGTCTTGATAACGATGGCAACGGTTACGTTGATGACGTTTATGGCTGGAACTTTGCCAATGGCAATAATAACACTTTAGATGGCAACCGCCATGGCACCCATGTGGCGGGAACCATTGCTGCCCGTAATAATGGTTTCGGAGCCACTGGTGTGGCCTACAATTCCAGAATTATGCCGGTGAAAGTTTTGAGCGATTCTGGTAGTGGCAGCTATAGTGGCGTTGCCCAAGGCATTCGCTATGCTGTAGACAACGGTGCTGATGTGATTAATATGAGTTTGGGCGGTGGTAGCACTGACAGCGCGGTTCAATCAGCCCTCCAGTATGCCAGCAGTCGTGGTGTTATCGTGGTTATGGCCGCCGGTAATGAGGGGGCAGCTCAACCCAGTTATCCCGCTTCCAGTGCCACCTCTTGGGGTCTTGCCGTAGGTGCCGTTAATAGTTCTAACCAGATGGCTTCCTTCTCCAATCGTGCCGGCTCCAATTCTTCGATGAGGTATGTCACCGCTCCAGGCGTGCAAGTGTATTCTACTCTCCCTAATGGTGCCTATGGTTTCTTGAGTGGAACCTCCATGGCAGCACCTCATGTAGCTGGAGTGGTAGCCCTAATGTTGAATGCCAATCCTAATCTGACCGATGCTCAGGTACGTCAAATTATTACGACCACAGCAGGTAATGTCGCCTAAAACTTGGCTGTTTTTCGGCCTCAGATTTCTTATCTTCAGGCATCAGCTTTTCGCTGATGCCTGATTCCTGTATCTCATTATCTAAATCACTCGTTAAGATTGCAGGGGAGTGCCGGAGCTGCGGAGCAGGGAGAGGCAGTTCGAGCATTTGTACTAAAATTTCCAATACTCGGCAATTCCCGTGCATGGTTAATTAAGAAAAATAAACTGTAGCCAAATATACTGTTTTTCCCGTGTTCTAATGGGGATAGATAGGGGGAAAAAAATCATGTCGAAATCACTCTTTACCGATGCCAGCAGTCGCCTAGAACGGGCCCTTAAGTATGTCTCCATTTCCGATGATGCGATCGAGCGGT
>NZ_JADBTR010000133.1:0-3965 GCF_020246065.1 Microcystis sp. M144S2 | reverse complement strand
TTTGCCCATGTTATTGTCTTGCGCCACCGGTAGCGAACAGTTTTTAGGGAGTGAAGCGATCGCATCTTACGCCACAGCTAAGGCCGTGATCCTGCCGATTCCCTACGAGGCCACCACCACCTATCGCAAGGGTTGTGAAACTGGACCGGCGGCGGTGATTACTGCTTCCCAACAATTGGAAGCTTATGACGAGGAACTTAAGAGGGAAACCTGTTTAGAAGTGGGCATCTATACCCATGAGGCGATCGCAGATACCCGTCAACAACCGCAATTGTCCGCCGAGGAGATGTTAGCCGTCACCACAGCTACAGTTTCTCGTTTAATTGCCGATGATAAGTTTGTCGTCGCCGTCGGGGGTGAACACGCTATCACTACGGGAGTAGTACAAGATTACCAGCAAGCTTAATCGGAACCTTTTACCGTGGTTCAAATTGATGCCCATGGCGATATGCGTTTTGAGTACGAAGGATCGCACCATAACCACGCCTGTGTGATGCGTTGGGTGTTAGAAATGGGTTTACGGACTTTACCCGTGGGAATTAGGGCTATTTGTCGAGAAGAAGCCGAATTAATCGCTAAACAGCAGATTCCCGTGATTTGGGATCGAGATATCGCTAGGGATGCGGAGTTATGCTGCTTTCGCCAACACAACTTTCAGGAGCCTCCAACTTCAATCACTTCTCCTGGAGAGACTTTATCTAATACGCTACAGGCATCTGGCATTAGGGGAAGTAAGTCAGAAAGTTTGTTGCTGGTTGCTACAAGAACAATAACTGCCACTCCAGTTTGCTGTAAATTTTGCTGATAACGCAAATTTTGATCTGTAGTGAGGAGAATCGTGAAACCCTCCTGACTCATCAGCCTCAGCAACTCACCGTTCTTTTTCCCTGACCATCCCATCTCAACAACTGTGCATACCTCGTAATCGGCAAGCTCACGCTTTAACGGGCGTGGGGCGCATTCATCAAGCAGGATTCGCATAGGCTGTCAACATTTCCTTTGCTAATTCAAGGGCTGAGATCGCCTGTTCTCGACTGACACTGGGAAAATGGTCTAGAAATACCTCTAATGAATCACCAGCCTCAAGATAATCAAGTAGGGTTCTCATCGGCACACGAGTTCCTACAAAAACAGGGGTTCCCCCTAGAATGTCGGGATCACTGTGAACAACACCGGATATTAATGCCATAACAAATATATCCAACTGGCTACTAGCTTTTATAGTCATTGTATCCTAAAGTCATTTGTCGGCTCTATACAAGGTGAGGCTCAGGCATGGGACACTTCACTTGACTACTCTGCCTACATCTTGCCGCTAGACCCAAACTAACTTTTGGATACGATGCACAGTTGGCATTCATACTAAATCTGGTTATTAAAAACTGATTATTTATTCCCCTTTGCCTTTTGCCTCTTGCCTTTTGCCTCTCCTCATAACTAGCCTGTACTCAACGGATTTAGTATCATACCTTGATTCTGCAACGCCTAGACTTACAGCTTTAATCAATGTGCATGGTGCGTTCCCCAAAAATCGATCGGTGGAGCGGTAGAAGTTGCATTAGGGAACGCACCCTACAAGATCGGCGATCGCTAATAAAAATCCCCCCTAAGACCGGGGGATTTTTTTCAGGGTAAAATAGCAAAAGTTGAAAGCCAAGCTTAGAGATATTATCTTAGACTTAAATGCTGATGCTATTGAGTATTAGAGAAGGTTTTAGATAGGTATAGGGTACGATCCGTTTTTGATTATTGGCATCAATCTCTTGTTCGTTCATATTGAGATTTTGCTGAAATTGTCGAAGGAAGCCCGTAATTGTTGCCTGATCACCCTCGGCAAAAACCTCCTCAAACTTCCGGCCATAGAGTTCTCGAAAAGCTTTATCGTAATAGCCCAATCGATCGTATCGATAGTCGGATAAAGTGAACAGACTTTGTAACTGATCGGCAGCCTTTTTATAAGGAGGCAATAGCTGAAGAATGTCTTTTTCGGTAATTGATCCTCTGGCATCTCCAATTATTGATCCTGTAGTATCCTTAATCGCTTCTGGAAGATCACAGTAAGCGGACAAGGGCATATTAGCGGCAAAAGTCATGTAATCATACTGACCATAGTTAACAGCCGAATGCAGTGGCCCGCAGATAAAAATCATTGTGGTAACGACTTCAATTAAGTCCTCTACATCCGTAAAATTGGCCGGCATTCCCTTCACATTGCCCCCTTGATCTGCCGCAGAATTAGATAATTCTCCGGCCCATGCTTGCAATTCTTGATCGTTAGTGATGTCTTGGGGGTTTGGGTAAAAATAATGGAGATAATCAGAAACAAACTGATTAATAGACTGCCAAACCAGCATCCCATCATCCCGGTAAGGGTAGTGGGGTAGTCGTTCCGTATCGTCCATACCCCGGTTACTTATTTCTTTAGGAAAGGCAAAGTCTCGAAGATTCCAGTTTGCGTAGGCATCCTTAACCAGTGCCATCGACTCGCCCAAGGTGCCGGCCAATAATTCATCCACCGGTCCACCAGGGTTGATCAGTCTCTCTTGTCCCAGATGGTTGTTCGTTAACATAAATCTTAGGTGTGGCTTAAGCAGAAGACTGAGGGGATGATTTTCTGCCAGTTGCCGGGCCGTGCCGATCGCGATCGGTTCCATGACAAAATGAGTTCGACAGAGATGGGAATTCATCTCGTGGTGATTGCTATCGGCCACCTGAACACAAATTTTAGCAAATAGCCAAGCAAGGGGGTTTTTCTCAAAAGGAGTATAAAGCTTTTCCGCATTTTCCCCAAATTGGATAGCGATCGGAACTAATTTGCCCCGATCTCTGATGCCACTTTTCCGCCACCAAAAGAAGGCCCTGGGTTTCGGTAAATATTTTCGCCCTTTGGCATGGGTTCCCCCTTGAATCAAAGAGGGACCGAGATAATTAATGTCCGTACCCGTATAATCGGCAATATAAATGTTTCCCGCTGCTAATTCTTGATTGACCTGAAACAATGGCTCGAAATCTGTCTTAGAACTAGGGATTTGATTGAGAACTTGGGCGCGAGCATCCCCCGGCTTCAGTAAACGTAATACTAGGGGATTAGCTCCCGATAGACGTTGTTCGGCAAAGGCATCATTGGTTTGATAGACTTTGGCGATTTTGGGTAAGGGGATAATGGCAAAGAAGTCCTCATAATCTTGTAGCTCATCGAGGGGATCTAAAAAAGATTTGACTTTGACAGCCAGCATATTGGCCGGTAGTTCCGCAGTTGCCGCCAACCGTTCAGTAATGTACTGAAAGGAAAAGTTTTCCGCTGCAGGCACGGATTCCATGAGGACTAAGGGTGGGAGATACTGATAGTCGTATCTATAGGCTTGGCGTTGAAGATTGAGGGAATCAGCCCGCCGATTCGCATCTGGTTCATTTTGGGGCAGACAAGGAGTGGGAGGAGGGGTATTAACCATTCTGATCAAGTTTGAAAAAATTTAAGTAATTGTACCTTGTTTTTTCTTCCTTACATTGATTTCTGAACATTTTTTAATAATTGATTCTCGCTATCACCCATTTTGATTCTCAACATCTGGCTTTCTTTTTCATCTGGCAACAAATATCAGAACGGGAATATCAATATCAGAAACTCCTCGGGTTTCCAAATCCCAGACAAATTGTTCAAAATTAGGATACTCTGACAAACATTCTTGAATAAACATGGGTACAGCAAAAAAAGTTAAGGGATGTATCTATTGATAGATAAGGGGTTTTGGCTATTGTAGTAGATATGTCTGGGGTCAGTTGAGATAGACAAAAATAGTCAAAATATTTATAGTAGAAGATTAGACTAAAATTTTCTGTGATTTGCCCATGTTATTGTCTTGCGCCACCGGTAGCGAACAGTTTTTAGGGAGTGAAGCGATCGCATCTTACGCCACAGCTAAGGCCGTGATCCTGCCGATTCCCTACGAGGCCACCACCACCTA
>NZ_JADBTR010000132.1:0-7638 GCF_020246065.1 Microcystis sp. M144S2 | reverse complement strand
CGATTGAGGGTGTGATTACCGAAGTGGTCTTTTAGTGATCGCTGGCGATCGAGCTTGGGGGGGTTTAAATAGGGTCTGCGGCAAAAAGTTTTTCGTGGGGGCAGGGTGTGGGGTGTGGGCTTCGGCCGTGAGCTCAGCCGAACGGGTGTGGGGTGTAGGGTGTAGGGTGTGGGGTGTGGGGTGTGGGGTGTGGGGTGTGGGGTGTGGGCTTCGGCCGTGAGCTCAGCGTTCGACCGAGCTCACGCCGAGGTCCGAACGGGTGTGGGGTGTGGGGTGTGGGGTTTTACCCATTTTCAGACGGTCAATTACCCAATTTTCAGGGAAAAAGTCCCAGAATTTTCGCCCCGATGACTCCCGTCTGGCACTTTTTGAGATCAAAAAAGTCTAAAAGTCTTATCCAACAAGGTTTTTAGATTTGTTCAGCCAACCCTAAATATTGCTAGATTTGGAGATTTGCGCTATTAAACCTCTTGCAAAAGTCAAAAAGTAATCAATCCTGATGCTGAAAGCATCTATTCTTCTTTCTGTTGCCTGACTTCTGCAAGAAGTCTATCCACTAATTCCGGCGGCGCTGGACAACAAATAGAGATTCTTTCCCCTGTACTGGGATGATTAAAAACGATTTGATTGGCATGGAGATAATAACCACAATCTCCCGGGACCGCATCCGGTCGCGGTAATCCCCCCAGACCATACAAGGGATCACCGATTAAAGGATAGCCAAAAAAGGCCAGATGAATGCGAATTTGATGGGGTCTGCCCGTAAAAATTTGTACTTCTAATAGGGTACTATCGGGATGTTTTTTTAAGACTCGACCATCACTGCGGGCCGATAACCCATCTGTGAGCGCACCGTAAACATAGCCTAAAATGGGATGGGCGATTTTCCCGATCGCTTGATTAATACTAAAATTATCCGGTATGTCGCCCTGACCAACTAAAGCTCGATATATTTTGGTAATTTTCCCCTCTCGCATCTGTTGACTCAATTTAGCTCTAGCTGGCTTTGATTTCGCCATTAAGACTATACCGGAAGTGCCGCGACCAAGACGATGAATTGGATAGGGAGTGACCTCGGCATAATGCTGATGTACCAAATGGATGAGAGTATGTTCGAGAAATCCACCCCCCGCTAACACGGGTAATCCCGAAGGTTTCGCCACCACTAACACCTCGGCATCCTCGTAGAGTACCTCAAAAAAGAGCGGTACATCCGGTTCTGTCCAAGGCGCGCGCTGATAGGTCAATTGCTGCCCGATTTCTAAGACTGTATCGGGGTAAGCGGGACGACCATTGACTAGAATTGCTGCTGATAAAATGCGATCGAGCCATTCTTCCGGGCTAGAATGGGGATATTTGCCCGTATAGTAGGCTAATAGGCTTAATCCTGCCTGATTTTTGCTAATTTTATCTCGATAAATCCAACCTTGATTGGCCATTGGGGAAGTGGGGTGTGGGGTGTAGGGTGTGGGAAGAATAAATAAAAATAATCTCCTGACTCCTGACTCCTGACTCCTATCTCCTAACTCAATGTTAGACAAAGATAAGCAAAAGTTATTTATTGACTCCAAAAACTTGAGAATATTTAAATTAACATTCCGCAATATTTACAAATTCTTAAGAATTAATTGAGAAAGATTTTTATTTAACAACGATGTTACAATGGTTACAGCGATTTTACTGAATTTCATAATGGGTTATTTTGTGCTTTTTTGGTCAGCAAGGGTTGAAACCCTTGCCACACCTAGAGGGTGATCCCAATTAAGACAGGTAAATCAGTCAATTTCACCCACAACGATGATCTTTTTTTTGTGTAGTTTTATTGCAAAAAAAAAGTTTTTTTGACAAAAAGCACAAAGTATGCAGGGGTAGTTATTGCAGAGAGGGGAGAAGGGAGAGGGGAGAAGGAAGTAAAACAATCTCCTGTCTCCTGACCCCTGAACACTGACGACCGACTCCTGACTACTTCAAAGGGAATTACTCTACCACCCAGGGAGTGATGGCGGGAGTCCAATTAGCCAATTCTGCATCGCTAAACCAGAGACTAACTTCATCTTTGGCGGTATCTGGACCATCGGAACCATGGATAAGATTGCGTCCGACACTAATGCCAAAATCACCGCGAATCGTACCAGGTTCAGCATTGAGGGGATTAGTGGCGCCAATAATTTTTCTAGCGGAGGCAATTACTCCTTCTCCTTGCCAAACCATGGCCACCACGGGGGAGGAGGTAATAAAATCGACCAAAGAACGGAAAAAGGGTCTTTCTTTATGAACAGCGTAGTGTTTTTCCGCTAATTCGCTAGAAACCTGCATCATTTTCAACCCAACCAGCGTAAAACCTTTAGCTTCAAAGCGTTGAATAATTTCCCCCACCAGATTGCGCTGCACACCGTCGGGTTTAATCATTAAGAAAGTGCGTTCCATACTGCCTCTTAAAATTTAGCCATAAATTGTCACAAAACCCAGATTAACCCGGAATGGCATCCTAGAGAGTGACAGAATTTCGCTTCAATTGCTGAGTTAGCTTGCTGTCCGACTGAGATAGAAAGTTTTCGTTTTGGCTCCCTGCTTCCCACACTCTGCCCCCTGGAAAAACTTTTTTAGTAAACCCCAAATATAGTGGTAATTTAGAGAATTACTGGGAAACAAAAGGTAAAAAGGATGATTGTAGCGGCGAATTGCCTTCGCCCTCTTTTAATAACTTCTGCTTATCACTATAAGTGGGAGAGAGTCACAAATATTGAGATGCACCCAAAAGATGAGTCTAAAACTTTACTTTTTGCGTCATGGCGAAACCACAGCCAGTCAAACGGGTAGTTTTTGCGGTCGATTAGACTTGGAACTAACCCCAGCCGGCTATGAAATGGCCAAGGATTTCGCCCTTGCCTATCGAGATGTGCCTTGGACAGGCATCTATTCTAGTCCCCTCAAACGCACCATGGCCACAGCCACCCCTTTAAGCGAACTCTTAGGTATTCCCATCCACAAACGGGAAGGATTAAAAGAGATTGCCTACGGCCAATGGGAGGGAAAAACCGCAGCCGAGGTTAATCGGGAGTTTCATGATGATTATGTGCGCTGGTTAGCAGATCCGGGCTGGAATTCTCCCACAGGAGGCGAAAAAGGCATCGATATCGCTCGCCGCAGTTCGGAGGTATTAGAGGAAATCGACCATAATCACGATGATGGCCATATTTTGATCGTTTCCCATAAAGCAACGATCCGAATCGTGTTATGTTCTCTTTTAGGCATTGATATCGGCCGTTATCGCGATCGAATTGCCATGCCCGTGGCCTCGGTAACGATCGTCGAATTAGCCGAACACGGTCCCCTCTTTCAAGTTATAGGCGATCGCTCTCACCTCCGCAATGACCTGCGCTCGCGAGCGGGAACCTAACCAGTCAACAGTAACAAGGGAAGCCCCGGATTTGGTCTGCTGAAAAACTATGTGCTTGATGTTATATTTTCTACGACACGGACAGACAGCCTATAGCAAAACGGGAGGATACTGTGGTACTCCAGAAAATGATCCCGGTTTGACTGCCGAAGGCATCGAAATGGCCGAGGAATTCGCCGATGTCTATCGTTCTTTACCTTGGCGTGCAGCCTATGTCAGTCCCCTCCAAAGAGCTATTCAAACCGCTAAACCCCTCTGTGAAGCGGTGGGACTAAAATTAGAAATCCGGCAGGGATTACAAGAGATCGGTTATGGTCTTTGGGAAGGTATGCACCCTAACGATATCGATCGTCAATATCATGATCTCTATGTGCGTTGGTTGACGGATCCCGCTTGGAATGCTCCCCCCAACGGGGAAAGGGGCATCGATATCGCCCGTCGTTCCGCAGCCGTTTTGGAAGAAATCGAACACACCCACAGTGATGGCAATATCTTGATCGTTTCCCACAAGGCCACCATCCGGATCATGCTCTGTAGTCTGATGGGCATTGATGTGGGCCGTTATCGCGATCGATTTGAAATGCCCGTGGCCGCTGTCAGTATTGTCGAATTAGGCAGTCGTGGCCCGCTTTTCCATGGCATCGGTTTACGTTCCCACCTCAGTGAGTACCTGCGTTCTCTTCCTTGCACCTAATCAGTTATCAGTGATTCAGTTATCAGTGATCAGATGTCAGTTTTCATACTCAATCCGGTTATTAAAAACTGATTATCTATTCCCTCTTTTGCCTTTTGCCGTTCGGCTGAGCTCACGGCCGAAGCCTCTTGCCTTTTGCCTGTCCTGATATGTAGCCTATACTCAACGGATTTAGCATTACTTCCGACTTGATCATTCAATCCAAGCTTTTGGGGGGTAGAACCCCCCAAACCCCCCGTTGGGGGCGTGGCGCGGTCACTGAGCGTGTCGAAGTGCCGCCCCCAAACCCCCCGCGCATTAGTTTTTCGGTGGGATGCTTACACGCAGCTGCTGACACATCTGTAATCATTTAAGAGTCACTCCACTTGCAGGAGTGCCTCTCCTGATATTTAGCCTATACTCAACGGATTTAGTATCAGGTCACTGATTACTGTTTACTGTTTACTGGACGGCTACGCCGTGCCTTTGGCAACACTGAAAATACTCCCCACTCCCCATTTATGCCCAAAATCCATCACTTTGAGCTATTACCTTCCACTAATACTAAAGCTTGGCAATTATTAGAGTCGGGGGAAAAGCCGCCTTTTGTGGTGACTGCTAGTCAACAAAGTGCCGGGAGAGGACAATGGGGACGGGAGTGGATTTCTGAACCGGGAGGATTATATTTATCTTTGGCTTTAAATCTTGATTTAGAGGTGGATAAATCTGCCCATCTCGTTCTCGCTACAGTTTGGGGCATCGCTTATCACCTCAATTGTCAAGAAATACCTGTTAAAATCAAATGGCCGAACGATTTGGTATTATTAGGGCGCAAACTAGGGGGAATTAACCTAGAAACCCGTATTCAGGGCCAAAACATCCCGCAAGCAGTCATCGGAGTAGGCCTCAATTGGTCTAATCCTGTCCCCCCCACCGGTATTAATTTACAGGCTTTTACTGGCAATAAAATCACCTCGATCGCTCAGTTAACCTCTCTCACCAGTGATGCTATCCTATACGGCTATGAATATTACTGTCATAGCGGCATAAAAGTCCTATTAGCCTCCTATTTAGAACTTTTTGCCAATTTTGGTCAAAAGATAGCTTTCGAGGGCTATCAGGGTATAATAACCGGGGTAAGCGATCGAGGAGAATTAAAAGTTAAACTCACTTCGGACAATGCCAGTAGCGAAATTTATATACCGGCCGGTAGGGTTAGTCTCGGCTATAATTGAGTCTAAATATTTTTTTGACTAAACTGTGAGAAGTGAGGCCGCCCTATGTATCCTTCATCGGTGATATTGAAACTTTTTCTCGGAAAATCCTTAAAAAAGAAGCTGAGTTTATGCAGTGGTCTCGGTTTAGTAATCAGCGGTCTGCTCACTCTTGCTCCCAATGCGATCGCTAATTCCGAAACTGGCAGCGAAACCCCGGTAGTGGAAAATGCCGCCCCGACTCTAAAAGCCCCCGTTATCAAAGAAAATACTAATCCTGCCCCCCGTCTGGCTATCCCCGAAAACCATCAAACCGATATGCCTACCCTTGCCCCCCGGGCCGGCGGTAAAAATAATTTTATCGATACTAGAAACTTTAACCCCCCCAGTTCCGTTGTCGTCACCGAGCGCCGCAGTGGTTGCCAAACCATCGCCCAAAATGGTCAACTGGTAGGAGGTAGCTGTAATCTGGCGGCCCGGTCTTCCCGTCGTCAGCCGGTCAGCACTGTGGCCAAACCCTTACCCCCGGTTAATCTGGCCCGGGTGCGTCTCAATCCTAATCCAGCCGTGCGAGTAGGACGGCAGCCCCGAAATCAGCCGGTTATCGCTAATAATTCCCTGGGTCGTTATGCCCCCACTCTCGTGGCCTCTAGCTCCCCGGTACGTCTGGCTGCCCCGACGGTGATTCCCAGTCAGGTGGTGGCCCTCAATCCCCCGGAATGGAATGGCGTAAAATTGGCTTTGGCCCCGGTGACTCGCGCAGAAGTGGAAGCAATCAGCGAAGCGACCACCTATGAGCGGGCCACCCGTTTAAGTCCCACGGATTCTAACCCAACTCAACGCACCGATTTACTCTTTCCCCTCGCCCTTCCCGCCCAAATTACCTCGGTTTTCGGGTGGCGAAATCATCCGGTCAGCGGGAATCGGGCCATGCACGCGGGTACTGATTTAGGCGCACCTATGGGAACACCTGTATTAGCCGCCTACGCAGGGGAAGTGGCCACCGCCGACTGGTTGGGAGGTTACGGATTAACGGTGATTTTACGTCACCTCGATGGTAGTCAAGAATCTCGTTATGCCCACCTTTCGGAAATTACTGTCAAACCGGGAGAATGGGTGGAACAGGGCGCGGTTATCGGTCGTGTGGGTAGTACGGGACTTTCTACCGGTCCGCACCTACACTTTGAATGGCGACACCTAACCGAACAGGGTTGGACCGCCGTAGATGCCGGTTTACATCTAGAATTAGCCCTCGATAATCTGGTGCAGAGAATGCAAATGGCCGCAGCCACTGACCCTAATCAGAATTAATTTGTTTTGGGTTACAAATATAGCGGTTTTTGGAACTTAAAAACGCATCGTTGAGCTTTTGCCCAATTGATGCGTTTTCATACATTCGCAGTATTAAGTAGTTGGACAAAAGTAAAGTTAACTGTGGGGTAAGGGACTTGCGCTTTGATAATGTACCTTTTGGGCGAACGCAGTTCGCCCCTACATTGTGGACAAAATCCGTTACTGTAGGGGCGCAAAGCTTGCGCCCTCCGATCAATTGGGATATTATTCCCACGCAAGTCCCTAAGGAGTCGGTCGTCAGGAGTCAGGAGACGGGATACACGCTAAGATACAAATAATAAACTTGAGAGAAGCACTTGATTAAATATGACTCTAACTAACGTTGAAGTAAATCCCTCGACTCCAGAAGATTTTTTAGATTCTGAAACATTAGTACAGGTCGATTTAATGCAGCAAAAGATTCAACAATATATACAAACCCTATCAGTAGAAAATTTAAAGATGATTCTAGAATTTGCCGCTTATTTGTCAGATAAAGAAAGTGAAAAGGCAACGCAAGAAATTAGAGCAATCCCGAATATTATGGAACATTTGAAAGAAGCTGAAATGGATTTACAATCAGGTTGCCTCATTGATTGGGAAAGCTGAGATGACTTATAAAGTCCGTTTGACAGCTAAAGCAAATAAAGTTTATTCTGAAGCGGATTCAATCTTAAAAAAGAAGATTGCTAAGTGTTTAAAACTCCTTCAAGAAACACCGAAAAATCACCCTCAAATTAAAGCATTAAAGGGAGAATTTGCCTAGAAGTATCGCTTCCGGGTTGGAGACTATCGGGTTATCTATACCGTTGATGATAGTCAGTCTCAAGTTATCGTCTTGCTGATTGAACATCGCAGTCAAGCTTACCGCCAATAAATAGGGTTTGCTGAATAAATGTGAAATGTAGGCAAGGTAGAGGTTTTGTGGCTTTTCTCCCGAAACAGGTGCAAGATTCTGAGAGAATCGTGCTTCAAAACCTTGCGTCTTCATGGTTCCGCGTCCTGTAGGGGCGAAGCAT